>CAJUIY010000030.1 GCA_910586865.1 uncultured Bacilli bacterium | reverse complement strand
GCGACTTTCAGTCGCAAATACAAGCCCTGTACTTTCAGTACAGGGTGATTGACAAAAAGAACCTTTTGCTTGTGGCTCTTTTGCACAAGTATATCGTGGAAGACTAAAAACCGGAGAAAAAGTAGCAGTAAAAATTTTGCGTCCTAGTGTATATAAATATTTAAGAAGTGATTTACAAAAATTAGAAAGAATTGTAAAATTAATTTCTTTGTTTCTTCCTAGAAGTATTATTGATTATCAATCAACCTTTTCGGAATTTAAGACAACTTGTTTATTAGAAACAGATTATAAAAGAGAGATTTCTAATATGTGTTATTTTTCGAAGTTGTATCATAATCATCCCTATATAGTCATTCCTAAAGTGTATTCTAAATTTTATAAAAAGAATGTTATTATTCAAGAGTTTATAGAAGGACCAACTTTAGCGGATGTTATTTCTCAAGTACCTAGTAGTGATTCTATCTCATCATATGTAAAAAGGAAGATGCATTCTAATCTTTGGTTGCAACTTATGGTTGTAGGAGGAGAGTTTTTAAAAACAGCTATGACAGAGGAATATATCTTTGGTGATCCACATCCAGGAAATATGATTTTACTTCCTAATGATAAAGTAGCATTTATTGATTTTGGGATTATTTCTAGAAAACCATCTTCACAAGAAGCATTTTATCAATTTGTTCAGTCTTATTATCATATTTTATTGGGTAGTGAGGATTATGGTCAACTATTAAATTCATCCTTATTTTGTTTTTGTCCTGATTTAGCTAATGCCCTTAAACAGTGTTCTATAAATATGGGATTCGATTACTTTAGTTCTATATCAGTAGCTATTAATAAAAAGAGTCAAATTATGAAAAGGAACAATTATTTATTAAGTAATGTTGTAGAGGATGGACATTTATTTACGGCGTTCGTTCACTTTTTTGATCAAAATAATTCTTTAAATATACAACTAGATGGAAATCACTTTCAATTATTAAAAGCAATGCAGGAATTTCTTGGTTTGGTTACTTCTATTAGTAATCGTTATGGCGAAGAAAAATTTTCCAAAATTATGATTGGCTCTATGCGGTATGCATTAAAGTATTGTGAAACCCATAAAATAAAGAAAGATATGTCCTATAAGACTAAATATAGTATAAGTGAAAGTTATGAGTTGTTATTAGATAATCTTTCTTCCTTAGCAGAAAAAGATGAATTTTTATTTAACACTCTATGTGAAAGGATATTTTTATGAAAAATAAGATATTTAAAAACGTAATGATACATGTTAAATATCCCTATACAACATTAGTAATTGCCATTATGTGGATAGGGATAGCTATGATTATTTCTAGACAACAAGAAAACCTAGAAATTTTAGTGTTTGCAACTTCTATATGTACCTTAGTTGTTGCACTTATTGGATTTAAGTTTCCAAAATAGAATGAGAAGATGGTAAATTTACGATATTGACTGTTTGGATAGATAGGGTATACCAAGGAAAGTTTACATTTTGTTTCTCATCTTTTTTATTTAAAAATTACTTTTAAATTGGAATCTTTTATTGAACAGAGACTTATTATATTCCTTGATATTTTTAAAGATTTTAGTTGAAATTATTATTACGTAGTCTCTGCAATTTTATATTTATGATTTTGCTTTATAATTGTTGTTTTTTTTCTTGTAGAAAACTATTTTTCGTATTATACTTAATATAGTAAGAACGGGAGGTCCTGTATGAAAGTTAGAATACTTAGTGCTATCTTAATGTTAATCGTTTTTATTCCATTATTAATAATTGGTGGGGAAGCTTTTGCCATTTCCATGGCACTGATATCAGTAGCTGGTTTATATGAGTTATTACATATTAGAGAATCTAGAAAAAAATTTCCATTTTTAATGAAAGTATTTGCTTATCTATTAGTTTTATTTTTTTCTTTAAATAATTTTACTTCGATTGAATTTACATCTAACTTAGATTACCGAGTAATGTCTTTTATTATCTTTATTTTCTTAACACCTATGGTATTGATTAATGATACAAAAAAATATAATTTAAATGATGCGTTATTTTTAATTGGATCTACTTTATTTATTGGATTAAGTTTTAATCTTATCATTATTATAAGGAACTATGACATATTATATATTGTATACTTATTTTTGATTTCGATATTTACCGATACGTTTGCTTTATTTGCAGGAAAATTAATTGGTCATCCTGGTTTTGTAAAAAGTATATCACCAAATAAGACTTTAGAAGGCTGTTTAACAGGTACCTTTATGGGAACTAGTGTTGCGACGATTTTCTATCATGTTGCGATTAATCCTTCTATGCCACTTGTTGTATTAATTCTTGTTACCTGTGCTTTATCAATTATCAGTCAATTTGGGGATTTAGTATTTTCTTCTATTAAAAGATATTATGATAAGAAAGATTATTCGAATTTAATACCAGGACATGGAGGAGTACTCGATCGTTTAGATAGTATTATCTTTATTGTTTTAGCGTATATCTTATTTTCAGGTATTATTTAAGGAGGGTTTTATGACAATTATTATTTTTATTTTAGTACTTGGAGTGATTGTTTTTGTACATGAGTTAGGACATTTTATATTTGCAAAACTAATGGGGGTTTATGTCTATGAGTTTGCTCTTGGAATGGGTCCTAAATTGATTAGTAAAAAAGGAAAAGAAACCGAGTATAGTTTACGTTTAGTTCCTATTGGTGGATTCTGTTCGATGGCGGGAGAGGAAGTAGACGAAGAAGAGATTAAGGTTCCAAAGGATAGGAGACTGCAAGCGAAAAAGCCATGGCAACGTTTCTTAATTATGTTTTTTGGACCTGGATTTAATTTTATCTTTGCTATTTTAACACTTTTTTTCATTGCTTTATTTTGTGGAAGTGCTAGTTATGAACCAATTATTTCGTCCGTAGAAAAGAATTATCCAGCTTATTCAGTGGGATTAGAAAAAAATGATCGAATTCTTTCCATTAATCATAAGTCGGTAAAAACATTAGATGACGTATCTTTATATCTTACGATTGCAAATAAAGAAAAAAATACCATAATCAAAGTGGAAAAAGAAAATGGCGATGTTAAGACTTATAAGATAAAACCAAAAAAAGTAAAAGTAAAAGATGAAGTTTCTTATAAATATGGTATCGGCTTACAAAGCAAACAAAAATATGGATTGGTGAACTCTATTAAATATACTTATGTCAAAACTACCTCTTTATTTAAACAAATGGTAGTAACTGTACAAAGTTTATTCACAGGAGGAGTGAAAGTAAACCAATTATCGGGGCCTGTGGGAATTTATACGATTGTTGGAGAACAAAGTAAAGCTGGATTTGCTAATATCTTATATCTAATGGCATTTTTAAGTATCAACGTTGGTTTCTTAAATTTATTACCATTACCTGCATTTGATGGAGGACATATTCTATTTATTATTATAGAAAAAATAAAAGGATCTCCTGTTACACCAAGAGTAGAGAATATGATTCATACCGTTGGTTTATTTCTATTAATGCTTTTAATGGTCTATATCACTTTTAATGACATCATAAAATTATTTTAAAATGGTTGCTTTTTGTAACTATTTTTTCTTTCTTTTATCTAAAATATAGTAAGAAGAGAAGAAATAGTAATGAATTATTTCTTGATGTTCTAACGAATTTTATATAAAATAATAGGTAAATAAATGGTGAGGTGATTTTATGTTTGATATCAATAATTATTATTTAGGAGTGATTCTAGCACATCCTTCTTATTTTCGTAATCCCGAAAGCAAAAGAAGACGATTAGAAAATAAGGAATGTGATCCATTTTTTTCTCTTACTTTTGAACAAGCAATTATTCTTGGAACAGCAACTTTATTAAGAAGACAGGGAGACAATTACTATGATGAGGATTATTCACGTTATCGGAATGAACTTTGTTATCAAGAAAAAGTTACCAACCAATATGGAATTACACTTGCCTTTTTCAAACCTTTTTCCGAATACTTTACGGAAGAGCCAAAAATCTTTGAAGAAGAAAGTCTATTTTTTGAAGAAGAAATCGTAGAAGAGCTTCTAAATCATTCCTATTACGTTGTTTATTCCAAATTAACGAGAGAATACCATGTGATAATTAATGATGAAGAAGTCTTATCTTTGGTAAGAGAAGATTATTTAAAAGATTTATTAGGAGATAAAAGATTTGATATAATGATTCAAAAAAGCAAAAAAAGATAGATATTGGAGGTGATGATGTGATTGTCGGGGTACTAGTAGAAATTTCTCATCAAAGTGTAGATAAAATTTTTGATTACCGAGTAAGAGATGAATTAAAAGACAAAATAAAAGTAGGTATTCGAGTTGAAGTGCCTTTTGGTAGGCAAACATTAGAAGGATTTGTTTTAGAAATCAAAGAAGATTCTTCTCTAGAACAATTAAAAGAAATCAATAGGTTGATGGATGAAGAAGTGATATTAACAGAAGAGTTGATTGAACTTGGAAAAAAGATGCAACAACAAACGATGTCTACTTTAATTAGTTGTTATCAAGCAATGCTTCCGAAAGCATTAAAGGCAAGTAAAAATAGTAATGTGAATAAAAAATTTGAAACGTTCTATAAATTAGGGAATGTTTCTATATCAAAATTGAATGAAACACAACAAAAAATTATCAATTTATTCCAAGATAGAGAGCTGATTCCTAGAAAAGAATTACTAGCTATTTCTAGTAGTAGTGTCAAAACATTACTATCGAAAAAGATTTTAATCGAAGAAAAAAAAGAACACTACCGAATGTCTTATCAAGAAGAAGAATATCCACCCATTCAACTTACTGAAGAACAACAAAAAGTAGTCAATCAGGTAGCCTTAGATTCTAGCAATACTTATCTGTTGCATGGAGTAACAGGAAGTGGAAAAACAGAAGTATACATTAAGTTAATCGAAAAGGTACTAGCTCTTCATAAAACAGCTATGGTACTAGTTCCAGAAATTTCCTTAACGATGCAGTTAATCTCTCGCTTTGAAAGAGTATTTGGAAAGAAAATTGCTACGTTTCATTCTGCTTTATCCGATGGAGAAAGATATGATGAATATAGAAGAATAAGAAGAGGCGAAGTATCCGTAGTGATTGGTGCGAGAAGTGCGGTTTTTGTTCCTCTTTCAAATTTAGGATTAATCGTGATTGATGAAGAGCACAGTGATTCTTATAAACAAGATCATAATCCAAGATATGATGCCAAAAAAATAGCAATGGAGCGAAGTAAAATGAATCATTTCCCTGTTGTAATGGGCAGTGCTACTCCTTCTTTGGATTCTTATGCGAGAGCACAAAAAAAAGTCTATCAACTACTACAGCTTCCTAATAGAGTCAATCATCAGTCGCTTCCCAAAGTACAAATTATTGATATGAGTGAAGAATTAAAATATGGGAAAGGTCATTTTTCAAGAACCTTAATTATGGAAATGAAAAATACCTTAGAAAAGCAAGAACAAATCATTCTTTTATTAAATAGAAGAGGCTATTCTTCTTTTATTAGTTGTAAAAATTGTGCTCATACGATAAAATGTCCGAATTGCGATATTACTCTTACTTATCATAAAAACTCGAATATTTTAAGATGTCATTATTGTGGCTATGGTACTAAGATGGTAGCAGAATGTCCAAATTGTCATGAAAATTCAATGACTCCTTTAGGTGTAGGGACCGAAAAAATAGAAGAGGAAGTACATAAGATATTTGCTGGTGCTAAAATCCTTCGTATGGATATCGATACCACTAGTAGAAAAGGTAGTCATAAAAAGATGATAGAATCCTTTAAGAATCATGAATACGATATTTTACTTGGTACGCAAATTGTTGCCAAAGGACTTGATTTTCCTCTGGTTACTTTAGTGGGTGTCATCAATGCGGATACCTCTTTAAACATCCCAGACTTTCGAAGTAGTGAAAATACCTTTGATTTGTTAAGTCAAGTTTCAGGAAGAAGTGGTAGAGGACAAAAAAGTGGTTCTGTCATCATTCAAACCTTTAATAAAGACCACTATGCGATAAAATATGCCAAAAGTCATGATTATGTAGGTTTTTATCAAGAAGAAATGATGATTCGAAAATGTTTAAAATATCCGCCCTTTTATTACTTATGTTATTTAAAAATAAGTAGTAAAGATGATTTATTCGCTCAAAAAGAAAGTCTAAAAATAAAAAAAGCACTCGAAAGAAATCTATCTTCTATGATGATTCTTGGTCCATCGCCAGCCTTTTTATTTAAGATAAATAATGTTTATCATTATTCAATTATTATAAAATATAAAAAAGAAGAAAACTTAAGAGACGTTTTAGCTCTTATTATCGATCATTACAAAATAAATAAAAATATTACGATACAAATAGATTTTAATCCGACTCATTTCTAAGGTTTACTTCTTTTTAAAATTATTATATAATGATAATAATTAGGAGGATGATGATATTATGGCTAAGCATAAATTTTTTCAACTAAAAAAAGACGAAGAAGAAGAAAAAGATGACAGAGATATTTATAACTTTGAACGTGGAATTACTTCTCATCCCAAAAAAGAAGATAACTTGAAAGAAAATAGCTTTCAAACAACAACGAAAAATCAAAGAAATGAAAAAGACTACTCGGATCATATTCCTGTAAAGGAAAGCCCAGGAAAGGAATTTCTACTAGATAGAAACAATCCATTTGTTAGAATAATTTTAGCAATCATGGGTTTAATAGTGATATTAGGAACGGTTTATTATATTTATATTTATGTAACGACTATGTAATATTTGGGGTGGTTTTATGTTTGAAAAGATATTTGAAAGTGATGATGTAAAAAAAACATTAAAAGAAATAAGTAATCGATTAAGGTATCAAGATAAAGATATTCCCATTAGTATTAGTGAAGAAAAAATGGATGTAAGGTATTATTCTTTATTAATGTTTTTAGACTCTTTATTTAAATTTTATATTATTGTGGGAGAAGATAGTTATTTACCAATGTATTTAGAACAGATCGATAAATTATTAAGAAAAGTAGAGAATCACAATGATATTAAGATAGGTATGAATAAATTATTAATAACTTTTAGTAAAATGAAATTAAAATTATCCAATTCGACTAGTTGTGAAAATAAAAAAATACTATTTCATCATTTCTATGAAAGTTATATTGTAAATGGTTATTTGTTTCATAGTTTTCCATCTAAATTTTTGAATGAAGTAAAAACGAATGGTCTTTCTATTAGTAATTATTTTTATGAGACAGAAAGATTAAAAGAAATAGAAGATATTTTTCATAAGTATAAAGAAGAAAATGTATTCCAAAAAGAGTTAGACAGTAGCCCTTATCTTTCGATGACGGATTCTCCTTTTTTAGGTGTTTATTATGCTTATTATTCTCCACAATTTTTAAATGATTTTACGACATATTTTTTAGAAGATAGCAAAAACTATGATACTTCTGCTTTTTTTAGGAAAGATTTGGCATCTTGTAAAAATAATATTAATACTTTTATGGATAAAATTCATATGTCGAAAAAAGATAAAAACAAAGTATTTCGTTTTTTAGAAGAAGAATGGAATACTCTTGAAATAGAAAACAAAAAACCAGTAATGTGTCTAGTAAAGAGAAGTTTGTTAAGTAAAAATTTTTTACCTGACATTAACGAATTAGAAGAGGAATTAAAAGATAATGAATTGTATCTTGTGATTACGAAACTTTTGGATACTAGGATGAATAATTTTAAAGTTGAGGATAATATTTTATCTTCTGCCTTAAAGATAGTTGAATTACCAAGCCTAGAAGAACTTGAAATCATTCGTAAAAAAGAAGATAATCAGAATAATCCCAATCCTCGGAGTGAATTTATTAATCAGTATGGAAATACTACTATTATTGCTTTATTAGGCGTTTTATTTATTACATTAGGACTTACCATTATGACAATCTTAATAGGAAGGTGATAGTATGAGAATTATATATATGGGTACACCAGAATTTGCAGTAAAGCCACTAGAATCCTTAGTTGAGAATTATGATGTGGTTATGGTAGTTAGTCAACCAGATAAAAGAGTGGGGAGAAAACAAGTACTAAAGAATACTCCAGTAAAAGAATTTGCAGAAAAACATCATATCGAAGTTTTTCAACCAGACCATATAAAAAAAGACTATCAAAAAATTATTGATAAAAAACCAGATTTGATTATTACTTGTGCCTATGGTCAAATCATACCAAAAGAATTATTAGAGTATCCAGAATATGGATGTATTAATATTCATGCTTCATTGCTTCCGAAATTACGAGGAGGGGCTCCTATTCATAGAGCTATTATGGAAGGATACCAAGAAACGGGTATTACCATTATGTATATGGATGAAGCCATGGATAGTGGAGATATGATATCCCAATGTAAAGTAAAGATTGAAAAAGAAGATAATTTAGAATCGCTATCTTTAAAACTTGCGAATGTTTCCAAAGACTTTATCTTAGAAGTATTACCAAGTATTATCGAAAAAACCAATGAAAGAATTTCACAAGATAAAGAAGAAGTAACTTATGCTTATAATATTAAAAGAGAAGAAGAGCATCTTGATTTCAATTTAGAATCCGAAAAAATATATAATCATATTCGAGGATTATCACCCTCTCCATCTGCTAATTTGATATTAGATGAGGAAGAGATAAAAGTATATTCATCGAGAATTTCAAATCAAACTTATCCAGATAAAAAAAATGGAGAGATTGTAAAAATCTATAAAGATGGAATTGGTATCAAAACAAAAGACTCTGAAATTGTCTTATTAGAAATCAAACCATTTGGGAAGAAAAGAATGTTAGTAAGAGACTATTTGAATGGTGTAAAAAAAGAAGAACTACTAGGGAAAGTGGTAAGGTAAGGGGTAAGATATGAGTGAAAAAAAGAATAAAAAGAAGAAAATAGAGACAGAAGATTATTCTCAGCAGAAGGCATGGCTTTTCTTAATTGCCTACTTTATCTTCTTTACAGCAGTTATTATTTCCATACGTTCCAATAATAGCAATAATCGTGAAAAGACAAAAGAAAAAGAATTTGCTTTTAGTTTTGAAAAGATAGAAAAACAAAATTATACCTTTCAATACCAATTACTGTTAGATACGAATCAAATTCTTTATGAAGGAAAAAGAAACAAAGAAAAATCCTTATTTACCAAAAATAGTAATGGAATTATTGAAAATTTCTTTGAATCGAGTAATTTATATGTCAAACAAGTGAATCAATTGTGGATAAAAGAGGAAAGTCCTTATCCGATTCCACAACTAGTAGATGTTAACTATTTAAAAGAAATTCTGCAAAAGGCAACCTATGACTCTAAGACGAATTATAGTAACCAATCTCAAATGTATACTTATCAAGTATCTACGACAACTTTGATGGATTCTTATGAGAATAAAAAGATAGATATTGCGGATGAAGTAAATAAGATAAGTATTACATTTGATAGCAACAAAGATGTACAAAAAATAGAGTATGATTTTACTCCTTATGCCATATATAATGGAATTGCTACTACGACATATCGATTCACGATGATATTCGATAACTTCTCGGATGTAGAAGAACTCAGTATCTAGTTTAATCTAACATAAAATAAAATTACCTAACATATTTTTTATTAGGTGATTTTTTTTGAAGAAAAAAGTAATAGAAAAGATATTTTATCCTATCGCAAGAGGCTTTATGATTACTTTTTTACCTAGTATGTTAAGTCCTCTACATTTAGCATGTTATAGTAGAAGTCAAAAAGAGGCAGAAGAGAAAAAAAGAAGATTTCAGAAGTTATCCCAAGAAATGAAAGAGATAACAGTAAAGTGCCCTGAAAAGAAAGTTCCACAAGAGGAGATGTCTCCTAATATTAAATTATTTTATGATGTTTATCATCATATCGATGATTTGTCATTAAAAGAGTTAAAAGTGCTAAGAGAATATGGTTCTTTACTAGATGATGTAAATTGCATGAGACCGATTAGAGAAATGGATAGTGCTATTGAAGTATTTAGGATTTCTAGACTAGAAGATACTATTAATCATCATATCAAAGAAAAAAAGAGGGAAACTTTTCCTAGAAGATTTCATCAGTAGAAGCTTATCATTTTAGTTATCTTTTTCTTGAAAAAAAGAGTTTTATTTAGTAAAATACTCGTAAGTGGGTGATGGTATGAATAAAAATTTTATTCCTAAATTAGAAACAGCCAAGTATTATCTTGGTAGTTTTGATATTTATCATGATTTTATAATAGAATTGGAAAAAGATAATATCACGTTAATAGAGAGTAATATAGAACAAAGAATAAATAGTATGCCAGAAGAATATAGGGCCGCTATTGTTGATAAGGAAGGAGATTGTGTAGGTTTCATTGGATTATATGATGTTGATTTTCAAAACCAAGCTTCTTCTATTTACCTAAGTACAAAGGATGTCTTAAAAGAAGAAGATAAGGATTCCATTTTAGAAGAATACGAGAAATATATGGTGAATTCATTAAATATCACAAATATTAGGGAAATTACGTATATAACAAAAAATAAATGTGAATTAGAAAAAAGAAAAGAGATTAACCCACCAAATATTTATATTCTAAATGAACTTTTAATACCTGGCGTTTCGGAAGAAGTATTAGAAAGGTTTCAAGAAGATTATGATATTCCAAGTTTAAAAATGGCTTATACGATTAAAAATAGAGATAAGGTAATTGGAATTATTGGGCTAAGCAATGTAATATTGTCTAATAAAAGAGCAAATTTAAATTTGTTTATTGATAAAAGTTTAGGAGATGATATCGTAAATACATTATCCAGCTTTATAATCGATGATTATTTAACTTTGGTGCATAGTTCTAATATTCATAGTGTTAACTTTGCCGTATCTTCTAGTGATAAAAATATGATGGAAATATTAAAAGATACAAGCATGAATTTTTATGCTCAGATTCCTTTTTCTTCTATAAATGGTTATTTTCTAGAGGCTAGAAATATGTATCAACATATTCCAAGAATGGAAAAACAAGGTCAAATTGTAATTCCAAATGGTGATAAAGTAGAGATATCTTTATTAGAAACAGAAAAGAAAGAGCTTACTCCTATGATTGCATTATCAAATGGATACCGATTAGTATCTCCAAAATCCTTTCTAGAAAAGCAGATTAATTTTGAGAAGGTTTTAGAGGGTCATAGTATGGCTATGCAAGAAAGAGAACGGTTTACGATTCCTTTAGGTGAGGATAAATATTTTCTACAAAAATATCATGGAGAAGATAACTTATCCGATGCTTTAAAAAAGTATAGTTACATTTTGTTAGATAAGGATAATAACTATTCAGGATTTATTAATATTTTAAGAACCAATGCCAATGAGAAAAATGCTGAGATAGAAATGGGAATTGCACCTCATAACCAACGACAAGGCTTAGGTACTACCGTAATTAATCAATTTTATGACGAATTGTTCTCAATTGGTTATGCTAGTGTAACAAGTGCTGTTTTTGAATTTAATACGCCATCTAACAAATTAAATGAAAAAGTGGCTGATTTTAATGGTATTAGACTAGATTCTTATTATATTAATGGTAGACTTTGGAATATGAATTTTTACTCAAAAACAAATCAAGTTGCCACTAATAAAAGTTTGGTAAAAGGTCCTGTAAAAAATCGTAAAAATTAAAAGGATAAGAACTGTAGATAATTGTAAAGAAATGGTACAATATTGCTACAGTCTTTTATTTTTATTTGAATAAGAGTATAATTTAGTTATAGGATGTGGTATCATGCAAAGTATATATAATCTTGATTTTTTAGAGGCCTGTACTTTCTTTTTAGAACATGGTGGAAAAAAGTTTCATGCCGAAGTATTACTAACTTGGTTATATCAAAAAAGAATTACAAATTATTCTGAAATAACCAATATCAAAAAGGAATTATTAAAAGAACTAGCAAAAAATTATCAAATAAAAAAATTACAAGTGGTGAAAAAAGAAGAAGAGGAAGATGTTGCGAAATATTTATTTAAGTTAGAAGATGGGGAACATATTGAAGCCGTTTTAATGAGACATGATTATGGCAATAGTATTTGTATCTCTAGTCAAGTAGGATGTAATATGGGATGTCGTTTTTGTGAATCGGGAAGAAGGAAAAAAGTAAGAAATCTAGAAACGTATGAGATGGTTTTACAGGTAATGCAAATAGAAGAGGATATTCATTCTCGTATTTCGCATGTTGTAATTATGGGAATAGGAGAACCTTTTGATAATTATGATAATGTTATAAGATTTTTAAGAATTATAAACTATCCAAAAGGAATGGCGATAGGAAGTAGACATATTACCGTATCTACTTGTGGTATTATTCCTAAGATAGAAGAATTTATGAATTTTCCTTTGCAAGTAAATCTTGCCATCTCACTGCACGCTTCTAATGATACTTTAAGAAATAAGTTAATGCCAATTAATAAAGTATATCCGATAAAAGATTTAATAGAAATTTTAAAAAAATATAGTAAAAAAACAGGAAGAAGGCTTACTTTTGAATATATTTTATTAGAAGGAGTAAATGACCATAAGGAAAATGCACTGGAACTAGCCTCCTTGATAAAGGGGATGAATGCCTATGTTAATTTAATACCTTATAATGAAACTGAAAATATCGAATTTAATCGTAGTAAAACGGTGCAAATTATGAAGTTTTATGATATACTTAAGAAGAATAAGATTCATGTTACGATTAGAAAAGAATTTGGTAAAAATATCAGTGCAGCTTGTGGGCAACTCAGAAGTAGGGAGGAAGAGACAATATGAAATCATTTTATTTAACAGATGCTGGAAAGGTAAGAGACCATAATGAGGATAGTGTGATTATTCTTAAAAATAGTGATAATGAGTATTTAATGGCTATTGCAGATGGAATGGGAGGACACTCGGCAGGAGAAGTAGCTTCCTCCATTGCGATTAGCTACTTAGGAAAACACTTTAGTGAAACCTTTCTAAACTTAAGCAAGGTAGATGCAGTGGAATGGATTAGAGATTGTGTGAATGAGATTAATACTTTAATTTTTCAACATGAGAAAACGCATCCAGAAAGCAAAGGAATGGGAACTACTTTAGTGATGGCCATACTAACCAAAGAATATTTACTATTTGGTAACATTGGAGATTCTTCGGGATTCGTTATGAAAGAAGGAAAACTACATAAGGTAACCTATGATCACACCTTAGTGAACTTATTAGTTTCGGCAGGAGAACTTACCAAAGAAGAAGCAAGTGTGCATCCAAAAAAGAACGTATTAATGAAAGCACTAGGAGCATCCACAGAAATTGATGTTGATATTTTCGATTGTGACATGGAAATTGAAGAAATTCTTCTTTCTAGTGATGGACTTACGAATATGTTAGAAGAAGAACAAATTGAAAAAGTGTTATTAGAAGATAACGAGATAGAGGAAAAAGTAATAAAGTTAATTAATAAGGCAAACAATAGGGGTGGAACGGATAATATTTCTGTTGCTTATTTAATAAGAGATATGGAAGGTGAAGTGTAGATGATTTCAAAGGGGCAAAAAATTAACGATCGTTATGAGATTATAAAAAGCATTGGCGAAGGTGGAATGGCTAATGTTTATTTAGGATATGATGAAATTCTTGATCGTAATGTGGCTATAAAGATACTACGTGGAGACTTATCCAACGATGAAAAGTTTGTACGCCGTTTCCAAAGAGAAGCATTATCGGCATCTAGCCTTTCTCATCCAAATATTGTAGAAATGTATGATGTTGGAGAAGATAATGGTCTTTATTATATCATTATGGAATACATTGAAGGTAAGACATTAAAACAACTCTTAAAAAGAAGAGGAAGCTTAACTTTATCAGAAGCCATCGACATTATGTTACAGTTAACAGATGGGATGCAACATGCACATGATGCATATATTATTCATAGAGATTTAAAACCTCAAAATATTATGATTCAAGATGATGGACAAATTAAAATTACCGATTTTGGTATTGCAATGGCACTGAATTCTACCCAACTTACTCAAACAAATTCGGTAATGGGCTCTGTTCACTATCTACCTCCAGAACAAGCCAGTGGAAAAGGATCAACTACGAAAAGTGATATTTATTCGATGGGAATTATTTTCTATGAATTATTAACAGGAAAACTACCATTTAAAGGAGATAATGCAGTAGAAATCGCTTTAAAACATATGAGAGACCCACTTCCAAATATTAGAGAAGATAATGAAAGTATTCCTCAAAGTATTGAAAATATTATTTTAAGGGCAACTGCGAAAAATCCAAAAAATCGTTATGATGATATCAAGAGTATGCATGATGATTTATTAACTGCTTTGGATGATGATAGAATGGATGAGGAACCTTTAATTTATAAATATCCAGAACACGAAACAGAAAGTACAAAACGATTAAAGAAATTAGAAGAGTTAGAAAAAGAAGAAGAAGAGGAAGAAGAACTTGCCAAAAAAGTAGAGGAAGACAAAGAAGATAAGAAAAACAAAAAATTAATCATCATATTATCCATTGTTTTTTCTGCTCTTATTCTACTATTTATATTGATATTATTTGTTATTCCAGAACTTACAAAACCAAAAACCGTAGTGATACCAAGTGTATCTGGATTAACGGTTAGTAAAGCAACGGATAAATTAGAAGATTTAGGATTAGTTGTAAATTCTAAAATCGAAAAAGTAGCAGATGAAAAGATAGAAAAAGGGCGTATTGTAAAAACAAATCCTAAAAAAGGAAAAACGGTAAAAAAAGGTACGAAGGTGACATTATATAAATCGAGTGGAGAAGAAACGTTTAAATTAGAAGATTACACTGGTAAAAATTATATAGAAGTTCAAACCATTCTAGAAACAAAATATGAATTAGAAGTAACCATTGAGAAAAAAGATGTAACCGATAGTAAATACGATGAGCAAGAAATCATAGGACAATCTTTAGCCAAAGGATCTGAAGTAAAAAAAGGAGATTCGATTACGCTTTATATTCCTAATTTAGTAGAAACTTTCCCAGATATGGTTCAAGAAGGATACAGTATCGATGATGCTTCAGCTTTTTGTAAAAAATATAATCTAACCTTAAAAACAAATTACGTAGAAACAAGTGAATATACACCAGGTAAAGTCATTAGCCAATCGAGAATTGCAGGTTCTGAGATTTTAGAAGGTACTACTTTAACAGTGGATATCGCAGCAAAACCAGCAGAAAAGAAACCAAACAACAATAGTGGCAATACAAATAATAACAATGGAAATAACAATAATACGAATAGCGGTGGTACGAATGGTGGCAATGGAAGCGGAACAGGAACTGGTGGTACTGGGGAGACGCCTAGTTCAGGTGGTACTAATAATTAAAAAGAAACAAACTAGAGGATAATATGAATGGACAAATAATAAAAATAATGAGTGATTTACATTTTGTAAGTTATCAAAATAAAACGTATGCTTGTAAATGTAGAGGGATTTTCCGAAAAGAGAAGATACTACCCTTAGTTGGAGATTATGTAGAATTCGATGCAGAAAAGAATCTAATTACGAAGATTCTTCCTAGAAGAAATTTTTTTCAAAGACCAAGTGTTGCAAATATCGATCAAGCTATTTTAGTAATTAGCTTAAAAAGTCCTGATTTTTCTCTTAATTTACTCGATAAATTTATTTCTCTTATGGAAATAAATAAGGTAGGTGTTGTTATCTGTATTACAAAAAGCGATTTAGTTAGTGAAATGGAATTAAAAAAGATAAAAACTATTTTGTCTTACTATGAAGAATTAGATTATCCTGTTATTTATAATACAGAACTTGAAAAATTAAAAGAAATGTTAAAGGAAAAAACAAGTGTATTCACAGGTCAAACAGGAGCCGGAAAGTCTACTCTATTAAATAAATTAGATGGCAATCTGAAATTAAAAACAGGAGAGATATCCAAGGCATTAGGAAGAGGAAAACATACGACAAGAGTGGTTGAACTATTTGAGCTTTTTGGAGGCAAGGTTCTAGATACTCCAGGCTTTTCCTCTTTAGAATTAATGCATTATGATGCCAGTAAAATAAAAGATAGTTTTGTTGAATTTAAAAGATATCCATGTATTTATAAAGATTGCCTACATAAAAATGAAAAAGAATGTCTAGTAAAAAAGGCAGTGGAAGACAATAATATAATGAAAAGTAGATATGATAATTATTTAAAATTTATAGAAAGAAAGTGATAGGATGCTGATTTCTACTTCATTTCTCAGTAGTAAAAATGTTCCAAAGGATTTACAGAAGTTAAATGATACTAGTACAGACTATATTCATGTAGATATTATGGATGGTAAATTTGTAAAAGGAAAAACGATGCCATTTAAAGAAATGAGATATATTTATAAATATACCTCAAAAAGATTGGATGTTCATTTAATGGTTTTAAATCCTAAAAAATATATTAAAGATTACGCAACATTGAATACAGAATATATTACTTTTCATTTAGAAATAGAACAGGATGTGATGGAAAATCTTAATCTGATAAAAAGTTATGGTATTAAGTGTGGTTTATCGATTAAGCCAGATACGAAAGTAAGTGAATTGGTTCCATATTTACCACTCTTAGATTTAATTCTAATTATGTCAGTAGAACCTGGTAAGGGTGAACAAGAATTTATCAAAGAAACAGAGGATAAAATAAAAGAAATAAAAGTCCTGTTAAAAGAATATAATAGTAATGCCAAGATAAGTGTTGATGGCGGTGTTAATCATATGACAAAAAAATATTGTAGGGAATGTGATATCTTAGTTGCCGGTAGTTATATTACAAATAGTGAAGATTTTGAAGAAAAGATTTCATCATTAAGATAAAGAAAGAATTGGGGAGATGATACTATGAATGAAAATAATACGAATCATAATAATAATAATTTAGAAAAGCAAGAAACAGTGAATCAAAATGGAGTAAATGCACCAAAGGAACCAGTAGGACCTACAACTAAGGATACTATTACTTCACATGTTGTAGCAACACCAACAACAGAGCAACCACAAAATGTACCTATTCCAGAACAAAAACAGGAGCAACCAGCTTATGTGGATGATGAAAAAGGTGGGCCTAGTAAATTAAAGACATTTTTTGCAATTGTTCTTTTTCTCTTCTTTTTTGCCTTTGTTTATTTCCTTCCTGAAATTACAGACTATATCAACTTAAAAAAGAGCGAAAAAAATCAGACAGAGATTACAACAGGAACACTTTCTTGTACACAAAGCAAAAATACGAAAACACTAGATGTAAATTTATCTGCAGTTTTTACCTTTGTCAATAATGAAATTACGGGATTGACGTATACGCAAACATCAACGGGAGATAAGATTGCAGATAAAGAGGAATTAGAAGCTCTAAAACAAGAATGTGTCAAATTGAAAGAGCATATTGTAGGTGTTGATGGTATTTCGGTTGTTTGTGGATTAAATAATGGAACGAATACAACAAAGCAAATTATTGAATATGAAAAAGTAGATAGTGATAAAGTAAGTACTGCATATATAGAGGCTGGTGGTATTTATCCAGAGTTTAAAAAAGGACAGAAGATTAGTGAGGTAGAGTCAAAGATGGCTTCCTCTTCCTATAAGTGTGAAAAATATTAATTTACGTTATTAACATGTAAAATAAATTGGTATATTTTGTCAAAATGTTGTAAATGAGTTGTATATATGATATCATGTATATGAGGAGTTTATGGATATGAAAAAAAATAAATTTATTGTTTTTGTAAATTGGATATTATTATTTTCTCTTCCAGCGATTCTAATGACTTCTAATATTAGTACAGATCAAGTAAAATCGGATCAGGAAACAAAGAATCTAGCAACGAGTCTGTTTACTAAAATAGAAGAAAAGTCTAAAAATGAGCTTGTAATAAATTCAGAATCTTTTGAAGAAGCTGAAGATATAGAAATCGAGGAAATAAAAGAGAAACAACAAGTTCCCAAAAAAGAAGAATCCGTTGTTTCTCCTCCTCCAAAAGTAGAGGAAGTAATAAAAGAAGAACCTTCTAGTGATGTTCTTGCCACTTATACAGGAAATATGAGTTTTTACTATGCGACTTGCAGAGGTTGTAGTGGATTTACAAAATATGGCAGTTATGATGTTCGTGATGGGAAACTTTATTATCCTGATAAACAATACGGAAATGTAAGAATTGTATCAGCTGGTTCAGAAATTAGTGAGTGGTCTATTATTAGAATAAAAAATTCCTCTATGGGAGATAATATCCTAGCGATTGTTTTAGATCGTGGTTCTGATATTGGACTAGGTAGAAAGTTTCTTATTGATATGTTAACAAACACTGACGAATCAAGAGGTGGTGTGAATAGAAACATAACAGTAGAAGTCTTAAGAAATGGAAAATAGTGTATCTTGTTACACTATTTTTCTTCATTCTAACGAATCAGTATTTATATATTTACTAAATTCATCTACTAAATTTTCTAATTTCATAGTAGCATTCGCAGATGATGTACTAGGAAGATGAATGCTTTCTATATGTGTAGTAGGATAAATATACTTTTGGTATAACTTCGTAGCAGTTTTACCTATGGTATATATTTTATCTATTTTGGTATCATTTATTATCTTATGAATATCATTTGGACAGATGTCTCTAATGGAAGAATCACTAGAGCCAGTAATGGTACAACTTTTTATTACATCCCATAAAGCAATATGATGTTCTAAAAGAAATTTCGTTTTTTCAAAAGGTGTTTCTCCAATGGATGTTTGAAAAAGAGATTCTAAAACTTTCCAAAAGCGATTGTATGGATTGGCATAATAAAAACTTTTTTCTCTTGACTGAATACTTGGAAAACTACCAAGTAGTAATATCTTAGAGGTACTATCATAAATAGGCTTTAATGGATGAATTACAGTAGTTTCTTTCCTTGATAACTTTCTCGTATTACCATCTCCTTATCAATATCATTTAGCACACAAAATTTCTTAGTAAGAAAAGTAGGTTCTATTAAATCTTCTATTTTGGGATCTCCTGTGATTCGATGTATCACAATTTCTTTTCTAAGATATTCTAATTGAGATATTACAATATCCACATATTCTTCTTTTGTTAAAATCGGAAACTTTTTTTCTCGGTATAACTTCTCTAGGGGAGTATCTTTCAAAATACTAAGCATGTGAATTTTAATTCCTTGAATATCAAGACGATTTAGATATTGTACTGTTTCTATCATATCCTTTTTTTCTTCATAAGGAAGGCCATTAATAATATGTACTACTACATTTATTTTTCTTTTTCGTAATTTTTCTACCATTTCAGAAAAGTTTTCAAGACTATGACAACGGTTAATTAACTTTGAAGTTTTCTCATGAATGGTTTGCAATCCAAGCTCAATGGTTAAATAAGTCTTTTTGTTTAATTCTTCTAAATAGCTAAGACATTCCTCTGTGATAGCATCACTTCTAGTTGCAATATTAATACCAATTACATTAGGATAAGTAAGTACTTCTTCGTATAGTTTTTTTAATTTTTCAACAGGAGCATAGGTATTCGTACGAGCCTGAAAATAAGCAATATATTTAGCATTTGGCCATTTTTTATCATATCTATTTTTTACTTCCTTAAATTGTCTTTCTAAATCTTTTCCTAAAGTACCACCAAACTCACCACTTCCTGTCTTTGAACAATAGATACAACCACCATAACCAACGGTTCCATCGATATTAGGACAACTAAAACCAGCATTTAAACTTATTTTACATACTTTAGAATGAAAATGATGTCGATAAAAATAATCTAGAGTATGATATCTTTTATTTGTATCACTATAGGGAAAGTTATTTTTCATATTATTACCTCAAATCCAAAGTTATTATATAAAAAAAGAAAAGGATATTCAATATAAAATAAATTCTTATAAAAAAAGATACCGAAGGGAATAGATATGTTATAATAGAAATATAGAAGTTAGAGGTGATGCTATGAAAAGAAAACTAAGGTTGAAGCCATCTGTTTTAAAAGTGTTAAAGATACTTGGGACGATTCTTGTCATTTTCTTATCTCTTCTTATCTTTTATTTCATCCAAGTAAACGATTTAACAAAAATAGGATATAGCAAAAAAGCAGCAAATCAAATACTAATAAAATTTAAGAAAAAAGATGTTATCAATATCGGGAAAAATAAAACATTAAATAAAGCTTTTGAAAGTGAAGCATATAAAGAAAAGAACTTTGATAGCTATACGAAAATTAAATATCAAAACCATGAACATTTAACTGAAAATATTAATAAATTATTAAAAAAGGGATATACCAATGAAGAAATTTCTATTATTCTAGCTCATGGAACGGATCAGGATGTTAGTGAATTTGCAAAAAGAGATAAAGTAAGATATCTAGAGGAGTTTTATACGATTGATTTTGCTAAAATTAAATACTATGATCGATATCTTAATTATATGGATTCTTCTCGTGAAGATGAAGAGACTAGTGTTTTAATTGTAAACTTAGAAATGGATAAAGAAGAATATGAAGATCCCGTTGTCGTGAAAAATTTCTCTTATGATATGCTTGTCAATAAACACCGAATGTTAAGTAAAGATTTTGTTCCTAATGATTTAGTAATGATTGGTCTAGATTACGCATCAGAAAAGGGATTAAAGGCAAATCGTACCGCTTTAATTGCAGCAAAAAAGATGATAGATCAAGCAGAAAAAGAAGGCTACCAGTTAGTGATTAATTCTTCTTATCGTAGTTATGAAGACCAGGAAGAGATAGAAAAGACTTATCGGGATTTATATGGAGATAACTATGTTTCAAAATATGTATTAAGACCAGGGTTTTCAGAACATCAAACTGGCTTGTCCTTTGATATTGGTAGTAGAAGAGCAAATGTGTTTGCAAAAAGTGAGGAATATAAATGGATAGTAGAAAACTGTTATAAGTTTGGGTTTATTTACCGATTTAAAACAGACTTCGAAGAAATTACAGGAATTAGACATGAAGCATGGCATTATCGATATGTGGGTAAAAAAATAGCCAAATATATTTATGATAACAATATTACTTTAGAAGAATATTATGTTCGATTCTTAGATAAATAATCTTCCCTAATTGAAATTGAAAAACTATATAAAAAGTGTTATAATGTAAAAAGCGAGGTTAGATATGAAAAAGAAAATCATAAGACTAAAGGAAAAAGTACAAAACGAATTTAAAAGAATAAAAACAGAGCATTTAGTAAGAAACTATATGGAAAATAATGTGTTGTTCCTTGCTTTTTTATTGACTTGTTTATTTAATTCTACTATATTACGATTCTTTACGATGCATACTTTAGAAAACTATTTAGCATTGAAACCTATTTTAGCAGATGCTACGATTTTAATTATTATAGGTTCTTTTGGCTATTTATTAAAACCAAAAAATAGATTTACTTATTATTTCATTTTTAATATTTTCTTTACTCTTATTTGTATGATTAATTCTATATATTATACCTTTTATACTTCTTTTGCTTCTGTTTCTATGTTATCTTTAACCCAGTATATTACTTCCGTTGGAGATGCTGTTGTTGAAAATGTATTACAATTAAAAGATTTAGTTTATTTACTTGCTCCTGTTATCATGATAATGGTTCATTACAAATTAAAAAGAAAAAATTATTATAAAAAGATAGAGTTAAAAAAAGAGAGAAAGAAAAAAACGATTAAAACATTAACGGTAGGAGCTTGTTGTGCAGTCTTATTTACTATTACGCTTACCTCTTTAGATGTGACACGTTTTGCGAAACAATGGAATAGGGAATATATTGTTATGAGGTTTGGTATTTATATTTATCAGTTTAATGATGTTTTTACTTCTCTTCAACCTAAAATAAACTCATTATTTGGTTATGATCAAGCAATGAAAGAGTTTAAGGAATATTATCAAGAAAAGGAAAAAGAAGCAACCAATAAATATACCAATATTTTTGAAGGAAAAAACGTTTTAGTTATTCATGCAGAAAGTATGCAAAGTAATTTGTTATCTTTACAATTTAATGGAGAAGATGTAACTCCTAATTTAAAAAGATTAGCAAGTGAAGGAATGTATTTCTCTAACTTTTATTCACAAGTTAGTGTCGGTACTAGTAGTGATACCGAATTGACTTTTACTACTTCCTTAATGCCTACTCAAAGTGGAACTGCCTTTGTTTCTTATTTTGATAGAACATTTAATGCAATTCCTAAATTAATGTCAGATAAGGGTTACTTTACATTCAGTATGCATGCGAATAACGCAGATTTCTGGAATAGAAGAAGTATGTATGAGCATCTAGGATATCAGAAGTTTTATAGTAAAGAAAATTATGAAGTAACTAAGGAAAATACCGTTGGCTTAGGACTTAGTGATAAAGAGTTCTTTAAACAATCGATACCTAAATTAAAAGAAATTGACCAGAATAATGAAAAGTGGTATGGTCTTATGATTATGTTATCTAATCATACACCATTTTCAGATGTTACTAAGTATGGAGAATATAGTGTTTCCATGAAAGCGTCTGTAACAAAAGAAGATGGTACAGTAGAGGCTTTAGAGTATCCCTATATGGAAGGAACAAAGTTAGGGAATTATTTCAAATCAGCACATTATGCAGATGAAGCACTTGGACAGTTATTCCAAGAATTGGATAGTAATGGACTTTTAGATAATACAGTGGTCTTAATATATGGTGATCATGATGCAAGACTTCCTAAAAAAGAATATAACTATATGTATAACTATAATAAAGAAACAAATGAGATGTATGATAAAGAAGATCCTAATTATAAAGAATATGATTCTTATCAATATGAACTAGGAAGAAAAGTACCATTTATCATTTGGACAAAAGATATGAAGGGTACAAATTTAAATATGGAAGTTACGGATGTGATGGGAATGTATGATGTAGAACCAACCGTTGGTAATATGCTTGGTTTCTATAACGAGTATCAATTAGGGCATGATATCTTTAATATAAAAGATAATAATATTGTGGTATTTCCAACAGGAAACTGGGTAACCAATCGGGTATATTATAATAGTCAAAAAGGAGAATATTTATCACTAGATGGTAATGCTATTAGTGAAGATGACATAAAGAAAAATAATGAGTATTCTACGAAATTATTAAATGTATCGAATAATATTATTGTTTATGATTTAATAGAAAGATATGAAGAGGAAAAAACATTAACATATAAAGAGGAGAAATAATTATGGCAAAAAAAAGAGTAAAAAGAAAACCAAAAAAAATATTAATTATTATCGTTATGCTTATCATTTTAGTAGCACTTGGTGTTGCTGCATACCTTTTAGTATTCAATAAGGAAGAAGTAAAAGAGGCTAAGGTGGTTTCTAAGATTGATCATTATGGATATGAATTAAAGAGTAATAAAAGTAATAAGTATAAAAAACTTTTTAAGGAACTACAAGAAGTATTGAGCGCAAAAGACGTAGATGAGAAAAAATATGTTAAGAAAATTACAGAAATGTTTATTGTAGATTTCTATTCTTTAGGAGACCATATCAGTAAAACAGATGTTGGCGGAGTAGATTTTGTACATCCAGATGTACTAGAAAACTTCATTGTAAACGCAGAAGATACAATTTATAAGTATGTGGAAAGTAATATTTATGGACAGAGAAAACAAGAATTACCAATTATTGATTCTATTACCATTGATAGTGTAGATAGTGATACTTATTCTTATGGAGAAACAATTGATGATAACGCTTATATAGTAAAGGCTAGTTGGAAATATAGTGATGCTAGTTCTTCTGATTATCAGACATCTGCCAATTTTATATATGTTCATGATGGAGATAAACTACAATTAGTAGAAATATCAGAACCAGAATCGGAATAGAAATTTCCTTTTCTCTATAAAGTATAAACACATGTCAATAATTTTTGAAAATGTCCTGAAATTTCCAAAACATCAACGGGAAAAT
>CAJUIY010000029.1 GCA_910586865.1 uncultured Bacilli bacterium | reverse complement strand
ATCAATTATATAATTATTATATATCAATCAGGTGCACTGTGCAAATAATGATTTTGTATTAATAAAAAAGATAAACGTAAAATATTGTAATTAAAAAAAATAATATGTTGACTTAAGATTATGTTTGGTAATATAATTGGTTTATAGTAGAAAGGAGAGTATTTATGGCAAATATAGCAAATTTATCATTAAAAAATGTTAATGAAGATGACGTTTACATTGATATTACCCAAGCTGATAGTTATGAAAGTAATATTGCAAATACATACCAGGAGATTATTGTGAGTTTAGGACAAATTAGTAGTCAGTTCAAGAAATTGGTAACTTCTAATGAAACATCTGGAGATATAAAAACATCTTTAGCAAGTTTAAATAACAGAATTACTAAATGTACACAGGGTATCCAAAGTAGTAAGGATGTATTGAAGAAAAACTTGTCTGCTACTATTATTGAGTATGCCAAAGATATCAAAGCTCTTGAACAAGAGATGGAAGCAGGCGAAAATGATTTAAATAGTTCTATTAATAGTGTAGATTAATAAAAAGGAGGAATTAAAATGGCAACTACAAAACATACAGTTAATTTAACCCATGTAAATGAAGATTCTGTAAATCTTAATCAGTCAGTAGCTGATCCAATCTATCAAAGTATTGTAAAAAACTATAGTTCAATTATAAATGATTTAGAAGATATTAAAAAAGAATTAAAAAAACAACAATCAAATGGATTTACAGGAAACCTAAAAACAAGGATAGGAACCTATCTTTCAAAGACAAATACATATATTGAGAGAGAAAAAAATAAACAGGCAAATTTAAAAACAAAGTATAATAACGCTGTAAATAGATTGGCTATAAGTTTGACGGAAACATTAAACGATATCATTAAGAATGATAAGGCTTTAGAAGGAAAGTCTCCATCAGAAGTTTTGGGTGGGCTTCTTACTGGAGCTGTCTCTATAGGTGCTGCTGATATGGCTCGCCTTCAAAGTACAATCGCTACTGGAAATCCAACAACACCAAGTGGCTCAACAACACCAAGTGGCTCAACAACACCAAGTGGCTCAACAACTCCAAGTGATCCAACAACACCAAGCGATTCAACAACTCCAAGTGATTCAACAACTCCAAATGGTTCAACAACTCCAAGCGATTCAACAACTCCAAGTGATTCAACAACTCCAAGCGATTCAACAACTCCAAGCGATTCAACAACTCCAAGCGATTCAACAACTCCAAGTGGTTCAACAACTCCAAGTGGTTCAACAACACCAGGTGGTTCAACAACACCAGGTGGTTCAACAGCACCAGGTGGTTCAACAAATGTTGGGATAGATGTTGGAAATATGACAATGGCTGAGTTTAATCAATTATCACCAGTTGATAAAAATACAGTTAATAATATTTTAAGTGGAAATATTACGGCAACAGTATCAACTACTGGCTCAAGTGTAAATTATTTTACAGATGCTAGTGGTATCTCATATCCAATTATGGGAGAACCAGTTGTAATTCTAGGTAATGGAACAGCAGTAAAAGTACCAATAAGTAATGCACCAACAACAAGTACAAAATAAAGGAGGAATTAGATTATGGCAGTTAATGGAGGTTTTAAAAAGTCTTTAGCTAAATCAGTATTAAATAGTAATAATAGTACTATGCAAACTTTAAATAATAGTGTTAAACGATTGAAAGAACAAATAGAGTCAATGAATGCTAATGCATGGTATGGTGGAGAAAATGCTAATGCATGGTATAAAAAGGCTAGTGCATCTTTTACAAGTACTGTAAATGTTATTAATGCTATAAATATTGCTAATACTGAGCTTATGGCTAAAATTAATAAGGTATCATCTGCATCAGATGAATACTAATAAGTAATTGATATAAAGGAGGAATTAAATTATGGCAGGTTCAGGATTAAAAAAATCAAGTATAATTAGTAGTTGTAAGACAATTACAAACAAAATAAATTCTATACAAACGAAAGTTGGACAATTAGCAAATAATATCTCAGAACTAAATGCTAAAGGTTGGTATGGAGGAAAAGCAGCAAATAATTGGTATAATAATGCTTCTAAAAATATCAATAATTTAGATGCTTATTTAGTAAAATTACAAACATTTAATAATAAATTAAATGCAAAGGCTAAAAAAATAGGTTCTAAGTAAAAAAAATATTGACATTAAAAAAAAAATAGTATATTATATGTTTCGAAAGGAGATAACTGTATAGTGAAGCGTATGGTTGTCTTTTTGTTTTTGTATTGGGGAGATACTATGGGACAATATTTTACGAATGAAAAACTACCAAGTCGGGTAAGAAAAATAAAGTTTGACATTCTGAATAAACACTTTGAACTTCTTACGGATAATGGTGTTTTTTCAAAGGACGGACTAGATTTTGGCAGTAGACTTCTTCTTGAATCCATCCCGCTTGAGGAAGTTGGAGCAAAGGTCTTAGATATGGGTTGTGGCTATGGAGTAATAGGAATAATAGTAAACAAGGTTTTATCTGTTGATGTGGATATGATTGATGTTAATTTACGTGCTCTTCATTTATGTGAACGTAATATAAAAGAAAATCATTGTACCAATATAAAAGTATTTGAGAGTAACTGCTATAGTAGAGTAACAGAAAAATATAATACCATTATTACCAATCCTCCAATTCGTGCTGGTAAAGATATTGTCTATGATATCGTAATGAATGCAAAAAAACATTTACTAGAAGATGGAAAGCTATTTTTAGTAATAAGAAAAGAACAAGGTGCTAAATCGCTAATCTTCGACTTAGAAAAAATATATAATGTAGAAATACTAGTAAAGAAGAAAGGATTTTTTGTATTAAAATGTACCTTTTAGGTTGACTTGTTTCAAATTTTGTGATAATAATATAAATTGGAAACGTGTTATTTTTAATACGATTTTGTTCTTTAAAAATGAAATGTTTGGGGTGAAAAATGTGGCTTATAAAATAGTAAAATGTGGTGACCACCATGAAAGAAGAAATTACTCAAAAATAAGAAATACATATGAATTAAAGGACTTATTAGAAATTCAGAAAAAACCATATGAATGGTTTCTTAATGAAGGGATAAAAGAGGTATTTGAAGATTTATTTCCAGTAGAAGATTTCTCTGGAACTTTCTCGCTTGAATTCGGAGAATATCATTTCGAAGAACCAAGATTTTCGATTAAGGAAAGCAAAGATAGAGAATCTACTTATTCTGCACCACTAAAAGTGCAAGTTCGTTTATTTAATCATGAAACTGGTGAAGTAAAAGAACAAGAGATATTTATGGGAGACATGCCTATTATGACAGGCAGTGGAACCTTTATTATTAATGGAGCAGAGCGAGTTATTGTTTCCCAATTAGTTCGCTCTCCTAGTGTTTATTTTAATCGTGAAATTGATAAAAATGGACGTGAATTAATTACTTCACAAGTGATTCCAACACGTGGAACATGGTTAGAGTTTGAAACTGATGCGAGAGATGTTTTATATGTTAGAATTGATCGTACTAGAAAAGTAACACTTACGACTTTACTTAGAGCATTTGGATTATCAACAGATGAGGAAATCCTTAGTGTATTTGGGGAAGATGAATATTTAAAAAATACAATTGCAAAAGATTCTACAAAAAATACAGATGAAGCTCTAATTGAAATCTATGAAAAGTTAAGACCAGGAGAACCTGCAACACTTGACTCATCAAAGAACCAAATTATTACTAGATTCTTTGACGAGTTTCGATATGATTTAGCTCGTGTTGGACGTTATAAATTTAATCGTAAGCTAAATGTAGTAGATCGATTAGTTGGACAAACTTTAGCAGAAGATATCGTAATAGATAATAAAGTAGTTTTAGAAAAAGGTACTATATTTACGAAAGCCATATTGGAAGATAATAAACAGATTTTTACAGATGGTTATGGAGTTTGTGAAGTTAAGATTAATGAGGAATTAGATACCTTTAATAAAATACAAAAAATTAAGATTGTGGATCCGGAAGATAAAAAGAAAAAAATTATTGTCATTGGTAATGATCAAACAATTGATGAAAAACGTTTAACGATTTCGGATGTTTATGCTTCTATTTCTTATTATCTAAACCTTTTACATGGTGTAGGTAATTTTGATGAGATTGACCACTTAGGTAATAGACGTATTCGTCAAGTAGGAGAGTTATTACAAAACCAATTTAGAATTGGTGTATCTAGAATGGAAAGAGTGATTCGTGAAAGAATGACAACTCAAGAGATGGACGAAATTACTCCAAAAACATTAATTAATATTAGACCAGTAACAGCTGCGATGAAAGAGTTTTTTGGCTCTTCTCAATTATCACAGTTTATGGATCAAACAAATCCAATTGCAGAACTTACGAATAAACGTCGTTTATCTGCTTTAGGACCAGGTGGATTATCTCGTGATAGAGCAGGTGTAGAAGTTCGTGACGTTAACACATCTCATTATGGTAGAATATGTCCAATTGAATCACCAGAAGGACCAAATATCGGACTTATTACATCTCTTGCTAGTTATGCAAAAGTAGATGAATATGGATTTATTATGACACCATATCGTAAAGTAGTTGATTGTAAAATTACAGATACGGTTGAATATCTAACGGCAGATGAAGAAGCAGAATATGTAATTTCACAATCTACCGTGGCAACCGATGAAAATAATGTAATTATTGATAAACAAGTAAATGCAAGACTTCGTGGAGAAAATATTTTAGCGAAACCAGAACAAGTAGATTATATTGATGTATCACCTCAACAAGTTGTTTCTGTAACGACCAGTTGTATTCCATTCTTGGAACATGACGATGCAACACGTGCCTTAATGGGTGCTAACATGCAACGTCAAGCAATGCCTTTAATTAAGACAGAAACTCCATTTATTGGAACTGGTGTGGAACATATCGCAGCAAAGGATTCTGGAGTTTGTGTAGTAGCAGAAAATAGTGGAATTGTTGAATATGTAGATGCTAAAAAGATTGTAGTAAAAACAAAGGATGGAAAAGATACTTATCAATTATCCAATTTTGAACTTGCGAATGCAGGTATTTGTAATCATCAAAGACCAATTGTAAAAGTGGGAGATAAAGTAGTTGCGAATGAAACGATTATTGCAGACGGTAACTCTACAGATAAAGGTGAATTAGCATTAGGTAAAAATATGGTAGTAGCTTTCATGACCTTTAATGGGTATAACTATGAAGATGCTGTTATCTTAAATGAAAATTTAGTAAAAGACGATAAATTAACCTCTCTACACTTAGAAGATTATGAAATGCAATGTAGAGAAACGAAACTAGGACCAGAGGAAATTACACGTGATATTCCAAATGTTAGTGAAGAAGCTAGAAAGAATTTGGATGAAAATGGTATTATTACTATTGGTACCGAAGTAAAAGAAGGGGATATCCTAGTTGGTAAAGTAACACCAAAGGGAATGGCAGAACTTACCTCAGAAGAAAAATTACTTCATGCTATTTTTGGAGAAAAAACTCGTGAAGTTAGAGATACTTCTCTACGTGTGCCACATGGTGGGGATGGTATTGTTCATGATATTAAGATTTACTCTCGCAAGGATAATGATGAGTTACCAGCAGGGGTTTCTAAAGTAATTCGTGTTTATATTATTCAAAAGCGTAAGATTCAAGTGGGAGATAAGATGTCAGGTCGTCATGGAAATAAGGGTGTTATTTCACTTATTCTTCCAGAAGAAGATATGCCATATTTACCAGATGGTACTCCAGTTGATATTATGTTAAATCCACAAGGTGTTCCATCTCGTATGAACTTAGGACAAATTTTGGAATTACACATGGGAATGGCAGCTAAAAAATTAGGGGTACATGTTGCAACTCCAGTATTCGATGGAGCTCATATTGAAGATATTGAAGCCATGATGGAAGAAGCTGGAATGGACAAAGACGGAAAAACGATTCTATATGATGGTAGAACAGGGGAACCATTTGATAACCGTATTGCCGTTGGTGTGATGTATATGATTAAACTACATCATATGGTAGATGATAAATTACATGCACGTTCTACAGGACCATACTCTTTAGTTACACAGCAACCACTTGGAGGTAAAGCTCAATTTGGTGGACAAAGATTTGGTGAGATGGAAGTTTGGGCACTATATGCATATGGTGCAGCACATACTTTACAAGAGATGATGACAGTGAAATCAGATGATGTTATTGGACGTGTAAAGGTTTATGAATCTATTGTAAAGGGACAACAAATAGATGAAGCTGGTATTCCAGAATCTTTTAGAGTATTGATGAAAGAATTCCAAGCTTTGGGTCTAGACATTTCTATTATCAATGATAAGGGAGAAAATTTACAGTTAAAAGAAATAGAAGATGAGGAAGAACAAGAGGTTACCAATTCTAGTTTAGATTATGATAGCCCATCTGTTATTTCAATGGAGAATAATAGCTTAGCAGATAAAGAAGAGGATGAAGACTTAGAAGAGACTGAAGAAGATGAGGAAGAAGAAACGGAAGGAGCTGATCTTTAATGATAGAAGTAAATAAGTTTGAAGCATTAAAAATTGGAATTGCTTCTTCTGATAAAATTCGTGAATGGTCTTATGGAGAAGTAAAAAAACCAGAGACAATAAATTATCGTACCTTAAAACCAGAACGTGATGGATTATATTGTGAAAAGATTTTCGGACCAACCAAAGATTTCGAATGTGCTTGTGGGAAGTATAAAAGAGTACGTTATAAGAATATTGTTTGTGATCGATGTGGTGTTGAAGTAACAAAAAGTAAAGTTCGTCGCGAACGTATGGGACATATTGAATTAGCCTCTCCTGTTTCTCATATCTGGTTCTTTAAAGGTGTACCATCTCGTATGGGACTAGTACTTGACATGAGTCCAAGAGACTTAGAAGAAGTTTTATACTTTGTTAGTTATGTTGTCATAGATAAAGGGAATGCACCACTAGAAAATAAACAAACCTTATCAGAGAAAGAATATCGTGCTTATTATGAAAAATATGGTACAGGATTCAAAGTTGGTATGGGTGCTGAGGCCATCAAAGAATTATTAAAAAAAGTGGATTTGAAAAAAGATATAGATGAGATTACAGAAGAGTTAGAAAATGCACAAGGTCAAAAAAGAACTCGTTTATTAAAACGCTTAGATGTATTAGATGCTTTCTATGAATCAGGACAAAAACCTGAGTGGATGATTTTAGATGCTATTCCAGTTATCCCTCCTGATTTACGTCCAATGATTCAATTAGATGGTGGCCGTTTTGCAACGAGTGACTTAAATGATTTATATAGACGTGTTATTAATCGTAATAATCGTTTGAAGAAATTAATTGATTTAGGAGCTCCAGGAATCATTATTCAAAATGAAAAACGTATGTTACAAGAAGCAGTAGATGCCTTATTTGATAACGGTAGACGTGGAAGAAGTGTTACTGGTGCTGGAAATCGTCCTCTAAAGTCACTTTCTAGTATGTTAAAGGGAAAACAAGGACGTTTCCGTCAAAATTTATTAGGAAAACGTGTGGACTATTCTGGTCGTTCTGTTATCGTTGTTGGACCAAACTTAAAAATGTATCAATGTGGCATTCCAAAAGAAATGGCATTAGAACTATTTAAGCCACATGTTATTAATGGTCTAGTATCAAAAGATATTGCTCATAATATTAAGGCAGCAAAAAGATTAATTGAAAATCAAGATCCAGTTGTTTGGGATATTGTAGAAGAGGTGATTAAAGAACATCCAGTGTTATTAAATCGTGCACCTACTTTACATAGACTTGGTATTCAAGCATTTGAACCAGTATTAGTTGGTGGAAAGGCAATTCGTCTTCATCCATTGGTTTGTCCAGCATTTAATGCAGACTTTGATGGAGATCAAATGGCCGTACATGTACCACTTTCGGAAGAAGCTCAAGCAGAGGCTAGATTATTAATGTTAGGTTCTAACAATATTTTACATCCAAAGAGTGGAGATCCTATTGTTACGCCTTCACAAGATATGGTTATTGGTAACTATTATATTACCATGGAAAAAGCTGGTGAAGAAGGAGAAGGAAGAGTATTTAAGAATGAAAATGAAGCTTTAATGGCCTATGAAAGAAGAGAGGTAACATTACATACTCGTATTGCTTTGCCTGTAGATTCTTTTAAACATAAATTATTTACCGATGAGCAAAAAGGTAAATATTTAGTTACTACTGTAGGAAAGATTAAATTTAATGAAGTACTTCCAGATTCCTTTGCTTTTGTTAATGAACCATCTGATTCTAATATTCAAAGTATTACTCCAAATAAATACTTTATTGAAAAAGGAAAGAATATTAAAGAAGAAATTGAAAATATGCCACTTGTAAAACCATTTGCGAAAGGCACACTTGAAAAAATTATCGCCCAAGTATTTAAACGTTATAAAACGACAGAAACTTCAGAGATGCTTGATAAATTAAAAGACTTAGGATTCTATTATTCTACTATCGCAGGTATTACGGTTAGTATGGCTGATGTAGAAACTAGTAGAAACAAGGATACGATTGTATCAGAAAGCCAAAAAATTGTGGATAAGATTAACAAGCAATATAAACGTGGTTTAATTACAGATGATGAAAGATTTACTAAAGTAATTGAAACATGGAATTTGGCAAAAGATAAAGTTCAAGCGGAATTAGAAGAGATTTCTAATAGTGATATTGATAATCCGATATTTATGATGATGCATTCCAAAGCACGTGGTAATATTTCTAACTTTACACAACTTGCAGGTATGCGTGGTATCATGGCAAAACCATCAGGAGAATCTGTAGAAATTCCAGTTCTTTCGAACTTTAAGGAAGGATTATCCGTAGCAGAATTCTTCTTATCTACTCATGGAGCTAGAAAAGGTAGTGCAGATACTGCATTAAAAACAGCAGATTCAGGATACTTAACAAGACGTTTAGTAGATGTGTCTCAAGATATGATTATTCGAGAAGAAGATTGTGGAACAGATCAAGGTGTTGTTGTTGAGGCATTCCTAAATGAAAAAACAGGAGCAACGATTGAAAGTTTAAGAGATCGTATTGTGGGACGTTTTGCCAATAAGAAAATTGTACATCCAGAGACGAAACAAGTATTAGCAGAAAGATTAGAAATGATTACCGAATCCATTGCAGATAAAATTATTGATGCTGGTATTACTTCAGTAGAAATACGTACCATTCTTACTTGTGGTACTGCGAATGGGTTATGTCAAAAATGTTATGGTAGAAACTTAGCGACAGGTAATTTAGTAGAAATTGGGGAAGCTGTTGGAGTTATGGCTGCACAATCGATTGGTGAACCAGGAACACAGCTTACTATGCGTACGTTCCATACTGGTGGTGTTGCAGGTGGAGAAGATATCACTCAGGGTCTTCCACGTGTACAAGAATTATTCGAAGCACGTAATCCAAAAGGAAAAGCAACTATCGCTGAAATTGATGGTAAAATTACAAAAATTAAAGAAGATCATGGCAAATATAAGATTAGTATTACTAATAATCTTGAGACCAAAGAACATGTTACTAATTATGGTTCAAAGTTATGTGTAGAAAAGGGAGACGAAGTAACTTGTGGTGAGAAATTAACAGAAGGAGCCATTAGTCCAAAAGAGTTACTTGCCGTTACTGATCCAATTACAACACAACAGTATATACTAAAAGAAGTACAAAATACCTATCGTTCTCAAGGTGTTGATATTTCTGATAAACATATTGAAGTCATTGCTAGAAGAATGATTTCTAAAATACGTATTGTAGAATCAGGAAATACCAGATTCTTACCAGGTTCTTTAGTTAACTTTAAAGAATTTACGGATGGAAATAAAGAGGCAATCATTAATGGTAAGAAGCCAGCTTTAGGAAAACCAGTATTACTTGGTATTACCAAAGCTTCTCTTGAAACCGATTCTTTCTTATCCGCTGCATCTTTCCAAGAGACAACGAGAATCTTAACAGATGCTGCGATAAAAGGAAAAGTAGATAATCTAGAAGGATTAAAAGAAAATGTTATTATCGGTAAACTAATTCCAGCTGGAACTGGAAGTAAAAGATACTCAAAAATAGCTTATGATTTAGCGGAAGAGTTTGCAGATGAAGAGCCTTTAGATCGATTAGAAGATCAATTTATGGATTAAGGAATACAATTTGTATTCTTTTTTCTTGCTTTTTTTAATATAATATGCTATAATTAGATACGTTTAAGAAGGGGGAATAAGCATGGAAAGAATAGGAACAGAAAAGGTTGATACAGCAGCAGTTTTATATCCATTTACGGATTTGAATGGAAAAAGAATTTTTAAACCAATGGACGATATTTTAGTTGAACTTTGGACAGATGAGTTTGAAGTAGAGAGGCTAGAAAAGCAAATGATAAATAGAAAACGCATAAGAAATGGCCAAGCACCTTTATATGATTTACCAACAAAATCAAGTCATGAGCTTGCTTTGGCGAAATTAAATCAAAAAAAACAAGCAGAAGAACGTGAATTTGATAAATATTTAAGAAAACAAGAAAGCAATTATATTGAGTTTATGATAGATAAATGTATGCAAGAAGGAGATGTAACACTAGAAGATATGCTTCTTATCTATGAAAGAATAAAAGCAAATTTACCAATAGAAAACATAGGACAAGTAAAAACTACAGCTACTGATGCTTTAGAGGAAAAATTAGTAAAACAGAATATAGAGCAAAGAAAAGAAAAGAAAAAGAAAACAAAGAAGAATTATTTCAAAAAGATTGCTCTTGCTGCATCTGTTGTATTAGGACTTCTTCTTCCTAGTAAAAACGCGAATAGACTTGAATCCAATGTCTCAAAAAATACAACAATAGAGAGTCAAAAGAAGCAAGATGAGAAAGTAAATATACAACCAAAAGAGGTAGAAAATAACCAAAAAAATAAAATAATAATAAATAGTAAGACAGTTAGAAGTGTACTGAAAAAAGAGATTAGATTAAAAGATAATATTATATTAAAAAATGCTACTTTCCATTATAGTAGTACTGGAGTAGGTCCTAAAGTAAGTCAGGATAATGTTTCTTGTGATAACTATAAGATTACAAAGGTTGCTATATTATCTAGTGATAATGAAGTGATAGATACGATTGCTGTTAATAAAGAGAATAAAAATACATCGATTGATGAATTGAAAACAAATATTAAATCTGTATATGGAAATGATGTTAAAATAAAAATAAATGTTACTGGAATAGAAAAAGGAGAAGATGCATATAAAAATATAGGGTGGACTTCTATTAGTAAAGTTTCTGGTAATAGTAAAGTATATAGTAAGAAAAGATAGTTATTTTCTTTGAAACGATTGACAACAAATTGATATGGTGATATATTAACTATGCTGATAAAAAAGCTTTGCATTTTATGCAGAGTTTTATTTAGAAGAAAAAATGATACACCTGGATATGTGTAAAGAAAGGAGACAGATTTAATGCCTACAATTAATCAATTAGTTCATGATAAACGTGGAAAAAAAGTAAAAAAGAGTAAGGCACCTGTACTTGGGATTGGATTAAATACAATTAGAAAGAAAACAACGGATACAAATTCACCTCAAAAACGTGGAGTATGTACACGTGTTGGTACAAAGACTCCAAAGAAGCCAAATTCTGCTTTACGTAAGTATGCCCGTGTACGTTTATCAAATGGAAAAGAAGTAGATACTTATATTCCTGGAATTGGACATAACTTACAAGAACATAGTGTTGTCTTAATTCGTGGTGGACGTGTTAAGGACTTAATCGGTGTTCGTTATCATATTGTTCGTGGAACTCTTGATACAGCTGGAGTGAAAGATCGTAAACAAGGACGTAGCAAATATGGTGCAAAAAAACCTAAAAACTAAAATATTGAATTATAAAGAAGGGAGGAATTTCAATGCGTAAAAGACGTGCAGTAAAAAGAGATGTTCTACCAGATCCTATATACAAGTCAAAAGTAGTAACAAAATTAATTAATACAATTATGCTTGATGGAAAAAAGGGAATAGCTCAATCAATTTTATATGAAGCATTTGAAATCATAAAATCGAAGACTGGTAAAGACCCACTAGAAGTATTTAACCAAGCAATGGAAAATATTAAACCTGCACTTGAAGTTAAATCACGTCGTGTTGGTGGATCTAATTATCAGGTACCAATCGAAGTTTCACCTGCGAGAAGTCAAGCCTTAGCTTTAAGATGGCTTGTTAAGTATTCTCGTGAACGTGGTGGAAAAGGAATGGCTGAAAATTTGGCCAATGAAATAATAGATGCATCAAATGGTACTGGTGCAACTGTTAAGAAACGTGAAGATACCCATAGAATGGCAGAAGCAAATAAAGCTTTCGCACATTATAGATGGTAGGAAAGGAATCATATTATGGCAAGAGATACGTCTTTAGAAAAGACAAGAAACATTGGAATTATGGCTCATATTGATGCAGGTAAAACTACAACAACGGAGCGTGTATTATTCCATACAGGAGTTACCCATAAAATTGGAGAAACACATGATGGTGAATCTCAAATGGACTGGATGGCTCAAGAACAAGAACGTGGTATTACGATTACTTCTGCTGCAACAACTGCTCATTGGAAAGATCATCGTTTAAACATTATTGATACTCCAGGTCATGTTGATTTTACAATTGAAGTTAGTCGTAGTTTACGTGTACTTGATGGTTCTGTTGCTTTAATTGATGCACAAGCAGGTGTAGAACCACAAACAGAAACTGTATGGAGACAGGCATCTGAATTTAAAGTTCCAAGAATTATTTTTGCAAACAAAATGGATAAAATGGGTGCTAACTTTGAATATAGTTTAAAAACAATTGATGAAAGATTAGGAGTGAATGCAAAACCAATTGAATGGCCAATTGGTGCAGAATCAGAATTTAATGGAGTCATCGATTTAGTTACAATGAAGGCTTACCAATATGATGGTAAACAAGATGAAAATGCAACTGAAATTGATATTCCAGCAGATTTACTAAGCATTGCAGAAGAAAAACGTGCAGAGCTTATTGAAGCAGTTGCTGAATTTGATGATGAAATGATGATGATTTATCTAGATGGTGGAGAAGTAACTATCGATATGATTAAGAAGGCAATTCGTACTGGAGTATTAAAAGCAGAATTCTTCCCAGTGATGTGTGGAACTGCTTTAGGTAATATGGGTATTAAATTACTTCTTGATGCTGTTGTTGATTACCTACCAAGTCCACTAGATATCCCTTCTATAAAGGGTACAGATTTAAATGGTAAGGAATGTGAAAGACATCCAAGTGATAATGAACCATTTAGCTCACTAGCATTTAAAGTAATGACAGATCCATTTGTTGGACGTTTAACATTCTTTAGAGTTTATTCAGGACATTTATCAAGTGGTAGTTATGTACTTAACTCTACAAAGAATACAAAAGAAAGAATTGGTCGTATCTTACAAATGCATGCGAATACTCGTAAAGAAATCAGTGATGTTTATACGGGAGATATTGCTGCAGCTGTTGGACTTAAAAATACATCAACAGGAGATACTCTTTGTGATGAAAAGAATCCAGTTATCCTAGAAAGTTTAGTCGTTCCAGAACCTGTTATTCAACTTGCTGTAGAACCAAAATCAAAGGGTGACCAAGATAAAATGGCTTTAGCTTTGCAAAAACTTGCAGAAGAAGATCCAACATTTAAGGTTCATACCGATCATGAAACAGGTCAAACAGTAATTGCAGGAATGGGTGAGTTACACTTAGATGTATTGGTAGACCGTATGAAACGTGAATTTAATGTAGAAGCTAATGTAGGGGCTCCACAAGTTGCTTATCGTGAGACTATCAAACAAGAAGCAGAATGTGAAGGAAAATACATTAAACAATCAGGTGGACGTGGACAATACGGACATGTTTGGATTAAATTTGCACCAAATCCTGATAAAGGATATGAATTTGTTGATGAAATCGTAGGTGGAGTAGTTCCTCGTGAATATATTCCAGTAGTAGATAAGGGTGTGCAAGAAGCACTACAGACAGGTGTTCTTGCTGGATATCCAATGATAGATGTTAAGGCAACATTATATGATGGATCTTATCATGATGTTGACTCAAATGAAATGGCATTTAAAATTGCTGCAAGCCTAGCTTTGAAAGAAGCTAAAAATAAATGTAAACCGGTATTACTAGAACCAATTATGAAAGTGGATGTTACAACACCAGATGAATATTTTGGTAATGTAATGGGAGATTTGACAGCTCGTCGTGGAAAACCACTTGGACAAGAGTCACAAGGAAATGCAGTTAAGTTAAGTGCAATGGTTCCACTTTCTGAAATGTTTGGATATGCTACTAACCTTCGTTCTAATACACAAGGTAGAGCAACCTTCGTTATGTTCTTTGATCATTATGAAGAAGTTCCAAAGAATATTGCAGAAGAAATAATTAAAAAGAGTGGAAATTAATAAAAAAAACTTAAAACAGTTGAAAAAACTAAAATTATTAGATAAAATATAAATTGTAATAAACAAAAGGAGGAAAAAAATTATGGCAAAAGAAAAATTTGATCGTTCAAAACCACATGTTAACATTGGTACAATTGGACACGTAGATCATGGTAAAACAACTACGACAGCTGCTATTACAAAAAGACTTGATGGTAAAAATGGTAATAAAGCAGTAGCATTCGAAAACATTGATAAAGCACCAGAGGAAAGGGAACGTGGTATTACCATTAATACTGCTCACGTTGAGTATAGTACAGAAGCTAGACATTATGCTCATGTTGACTGTCCAGGACATGCTGATTATGTTAAGAACATGATTACAGGAGCTGCACAAATGGATGGAGCAATCTTAGTCATTGCTGCAACAGATGGACCAATGGCACAAACTCGTGAACATATCTTACTTGCTCGTCAAGTTGGAGTTCCAAAAATGGTTGTATTCATGAATAAGTGTGATATGGTTGACGATCCAGAACTACTTGATTTAGTAGAAATGGAAATCCGTGATTTATTAAATGAATATGGATTTGAAGGTGATGATACACCTATTATCCGTGGTTCTGCACTTAAATCACTTGAAGGTGACGAAGAGTGGGGAGCTAAAATTGACGAATTAATGAAAGCAGTTGACGAATGGATTCCAACTCCTGAAAGAGATACTGACAAACCATTCTTAATGAGTATTGAAGATGTATTTACTATCACAGGACGTGGAACCGTTGTTACAGGACGTGTAGAACGTGGACAATTAAATCTTAATGATGAAGTTGAAATTGTTGGTATTAAAGATACTCAAAAGACCGTTGTTACTGGAATAGAAATGTTTAGAAAACAATTAGACTTTGCACAAGCTGGAGATAATTCTGGAGTATTATTACGTGGTATTGCTCGTGAAGATGTAGAACGTGGACAAGTTCTTGCAAAACCAGGATCTGTTACACCTCATCATAAATTCAAAGCTGCAGTATACGTACTAAGCAAAGAAGAGGGTGGACGTCATACACCATTCTTCAACAACTATCGTCCTCAATTCTATTTTAGAACGACAGACGTAACAGGAGTTATTACATTACCTGAAGGTGTTGAAATGGTTATGCCTGGAGACAACGTAAATATGGATGTTGAATTAATTCATTCTATCGCTCTAGAAAATGGTACAAAATTCTCTATTCGTGAGGGCGGACGTACTGTTGGAGCTGGTTCAGTTTCTGAAATCGTTGAATAATGATTAAAAAGAATCGATGTATATTGATTCTTTTTTTGTATATTTTAAACTATTTTTAAAAGAGAAAAAAAGAATTATAATTTCTTTAATAACTCTTTTATTTTTTGTTTAAATTTTTATATATATTATATTTGAAGTTATTTAAAATAATATCATACTCTCCAATATACTCAGTAACAGCACAATTGAATCCTAATTTCATTTCATTAAGTTTAGCATATTTGTTTTTTTTATCAAAATTTCCAGTAATCGCATTTAAATTAAAGTACTTTAGTTTTTCTGCTTTATATGAACATAACATTCTCCATTTTAATAAATAATTAGAATTTAAGTTTACATACTTGGGATCATATCCTTCCGTAATCATAAAAGCAGCATTATCATAGATGATATTGATTCCACCACCAATTATTAAACCATTAGGGTTTTCTTTTAAAACATTCGTTGCGAATATCAAATTACTTTTATATATATTTAGTAATTTATCCGATATCACTTTTTGATTAAATAGTTCCTTTTTACTTTCTTTTTTTTGCGCCTGTTCTTGGAACTTTTTTGAAATTTTTTCGTTTTTATCAAACTCTTCTTCATATAACTTTTTGCTATTGATTACAAATTGTTCTGTATTTAATTTTACATAAAATACATCAGCATTTTCTGCAAATTGATCACATATAGTTTTATAGTATTTAAAAGGTTTTTTCTCTTTCCTTTTTATAAAATCATAAAGCTGAGTAATATCTTTTTCATCATCTCGATAAACTTCAATACCACATTTTATTGCTTTGTTGATTTTATTCCGACATCTTTTGTCAAAAGTTTTATAAATTTCTCTGATATCTTTTTGAAGTAGGCTTATAGCTTCCCATCTAGGTTTTTCTGTCTCAAAATATAGATTTTGGCCCTTATAAGAAAATCCTGCTTCTTTTAGATTCTTCATAATAACATTTGCTTCATTATTAACATTAATAATATTTCCTTTACAATCTCTAATGGTAATAGGAATTGCTGGATCTATTCTTAATGAAAGAATTCCTTTTCTTCCTAAATCGTTTTTTAGTGCTTCAACTAACTCTAAAGTATCTTTCTTCTCAGTAAAATCAAATAAAATTCCTCTAGGGGCATAAGCGATTTTATTTTTCATAAATGCATTTTGTAATAATAGAAGAGAAGTACCTATTAATTTATCTTCTTCATTATAGATACCTATATAAGAAATTTCATAATTAAAATTAGACATAATACTAGCATAGGTTGATGTTTGGTAGTAATTTCTATATTTATGTTTTTTAGCAAAAGCATCAAATTGTTCTTTCTCTATTGTATTAATTTTCATTACAAAACCTCCTATATATTTGATTTTATTATATCACTTATCATTATTTGTTTCAATAAAGATGCTAAAAGAAATTATTTATAGTATAATAATAATAGGTGATAAAAATGTTTGAGAATAAGAAGATTTTAGTTTTAGGAATGGCACGTAGTGGTTATCAAGTAGCAAAGTTTTTAGCAAAGCGAGAAAATACAGTAATATTAAACGATGGAAAGGAAGAACAGTTTCATGATAAGAAGCAAATAGAAGAATTAAAGGATTTAGGCGTCGAATTAATTTTTGGTACTCATCCAGAGGGATTATTAGATAATAGTTTTGATTATTTAATGAAAAATCCAGGAGTACCTATTGATCATCCTTATATTTTAGAAGCAAAAAATAGGGAAATAGAAGTAATCAATGAAGTGGAGATGGCATTTCAATTGCTTCCAGAAGATATTACATTAATTGGTATTACAGGAACAAATGGTAAAACAACTACTACAACTTTGACATATAAAATATTACAGGAAGCATTTAAGGAAAAAGTACATTTAGCAGGCAATATAGGTTATCCTCTATGTAGTATATTAGAGGATTTGAAAAAGGATGATATTATCGTCATGGAAGTATCTTGTCAGCAAGGAGAAAACTTAAAAACCTTCCGTCCTAATATTTCTTTATTTACTAATCTTAGTGAGGCACATATCGATTTTATGAAAACGTTTGAGCATTATCAAGAAGTAAAATCTAAAATGTTTTATAATCAAGAGAAAGAAGATATTGCAGTTATTAATATTGAGAATAGAGAAGTAATGGATCTTCTTTCTAATATCAAGGCAAAAGCAAGATATTTTTCAAGTATCAATGAGATAAATGGATGCTATCCAAAAGAGGGTTGGATATATTATTATGATGAAAAGGTAATGAAAATCTCTCATATTAAAATTCCAGGAAGACACAATTTAGAAAATATATTAGGTGCTATTATGATTGCTAAAGAACTAAATGTGGATAACGCAATTATTGACAAAGTGATTCGTGAGTTTAGTGGCGTAGAACATCGTTTAGAATATGTGGATACGGTAGATGGTGTAATGTATTATAATGACACGGAAGCAACTAATATAAAATGTACCCAAATTGCCTTATCTTCTTTTGACAAAGATATTACCCTTATTTTAGGAGGATTAGAAAGAGGACAAAAATTCGAAGACTTAGATCCTTATATGGAACATGTCAAAAATATTGTTGGTATTGGACAATGTCGTAACAGGGTGCAAGAGTTTGGGAACAATAGAAATATACCAACCTACTGTTATGAAAAATTAGAAGATGGATTCAAAAAATGTGTTCAAATCACCCAAAATGGTGGTATAGTATTATTGAGCCCTGCTTCTGCATCATGGGATCAGTATAAGGAATGTGAAATTCGTGGGGCAGAATTTAAAAACTATGTTAGAAATCTTAAAATATCAGAGGAGAAATCGTAAGGAGCGAAGTGAATGCAAGAGTATAACACATTATTATTAGAAATTAGTGGAGAAAAAGGAAGATTAGAAAGTTATTTAGAGGCAATTGATTTATCCCTTACGTTAGGTATTAATCGAGTATTATTCTGTTCTATTTGGGATAATGCAGAAGAAAAGGGAAAAGAGATGTTTGATGAATTACAACAATATTGTAACGATAAAAACATGATAGTGATTCCTGACGTTCCTGCTTATTATGAAGCCAGTTATGGATATCCAATGTTAACAAAGACAGATGCAGAATTAAGAGTAATCGAATCATTTTCTAAGGTAGTTCCATTAAAGGTTGATGAAACAATTGATGTTCAAAAGAATACGTTTGTAAAAAAACAAAAAAGGAGAGATTAAATTGAAAATAAAAAATGTTATAGGAAGAGAAATATTAGATTCTAGAGGAAATCCAACGGTAGAAGTGGATGTTATATTAGAGAATGGTGTAATGGGACGTGCAGCAGTACCAAGTGGTGCCTCAACTGGCGAAAGAGAAGCACTTGAAATGAGAGATGGTGGCTCTAGATATAATGGAAAAGGTGTTTTAAATGCGGTTAAAAATGTAAACACGGTATTAAAAGAAGCGATTATTGGAATGGAGGCAGAAGACCAAAAATCACTAGACTATAAAATGATAGAACTAGATGGGACAGATACGAAATCCAATTTAGGTGCCAATGCTATCTTAGGTATTAGTATGGCAGCACTTAAGGCAAGTGCAAATGTCGAAGAAAAACCACTTTACCAATATGTCAATGAAAAATTTGGAAATGGAAAAATGTCAGAACCTTATCCAATGATGAATATTATTAATGGAGGAGCTCATGCGGATAATAAGGTGGATTTTCAAGAATTTATGATTATTCCTCAAAGAGATACGATTACAGAAAGAGTTCGTGTTGGTGCAGAGGTTTTTCATAGTCTAAAAAAAGTTTTAAATGAAAAAGGACTTGCTACAGGAGTAGGAGATGAAGGAGGCTTTGCTCCAGATCTTCAAAGTAATGAAGAAGGCTTTGAATTTATTGTAGAAGCCATTAAACGAGCAGGATATGAGCCCGGAAAAGATGTTTGTTTAGCTATTGATGTGGCGGCTTCCGAATTCTATGATAAAGATTTAGGTAAATATAAATTTCATTGGTCTACTGGGGAAGAATTTACAACAGAGGAACTAATTGATTTTTATGAGAAATTAGTAAATACATACCCTATTATATCCATTGAAGATTCAGTAGATGAAAATGATTGGGAAGGATTCCAAAAAGTAACAGAAAGAATTGGTGATAAGGTACAATTAGTAGGAGACGATTTATTTGTTACCAATAAAAAATGTCTTCAAATGGGAATTGACCATCATGCCGGAAATGCCATTCTTTTAAAGGTAAACCAAATTGGGACGATTACGGAAACTTTAGAAACGATTGAACTTGCCAGAGAAAATGGTTATAAAACAGTGATTTCTCACAGAAGTGGTGAAACGGAAGATACCACGATTGCTGATTTAGCAGTGGGTCTAGATTTAGGACAAATTAAAACAGGATCCATGTCTAGAACCGATCGAATTTGTAAATATAATCAATTAATGAGAATTGAAGAAGAATTAAATAAATAGTTCTTGTTAAGGAATTAGTTGAAATATAAGACAATTTATGGTAGACTATTACTAGTTATTTGGAAGGAGGCATTACGATGGAGACAGCTTTATTAATTATATCCATTCTACTAATTATCATAGTACTTTTACAAAGTGGAAAAGCCGAAAGTGCCGCTCAAATATTTAGTGGTGGTAGTTCTGATTTATTTACGAAAAGAAAAGAAAGAGGTTCTGAACTTTTTATCAGTAGACTTACTCTATGTTTAGGACTTGCCTTTTTCATTATTTCGTTAGTAGCATCATTTATTGAGTAAAAAGACTAGGAATTTAGTCTTTTTTTTTATATAATATAAGAGAAAGATAAATGAAGGTGGAAAAATGAAAGAGAAAATTGTTGATATATTAAAAGACAGTGATAAAGCGTTATCTATTTACGAATTACAAGACAAAATGAGAATAAAGCAAGTAGATAAAATAAAAGAGTTAGGTGAAGTATTAAGAGAATTAGAAGAGGATTCGATTATTTATTATTCCAATAAACACAAATATATGTTGCTTGAAAACAGCCATTTAAGAAAAGGAATTATGCATACGAATAAAAAAGGGTTTGGTTTTGTAGAAGTAGATGGCTTACAAAAGGATATCTATATTAGTACAGATAATATAAATGGTGCGATAAATGAGGATATTGTTTTAGTAGAAATTACAAGCAAAATGAGTTTAGAAAGGTTAGAAGGAAGAATTCTTAAAATTATAAAAAGACAAGTTACGAAATATATAGGAGAGATTAACTTTAAAAAGAACAAAGGTTATGTTACTTTAGATGATAAGAAAGTTCAAATCGTAGTAGAAGTGGATAAAGATCATTCTTTGAATTCGGTGGATGGCCATAAAGTAGTGGTAGAACTTGGAAATCGAATTACCAATCATAGGTATAAAGGAAAAGTGATTGAAGTAATTGGTCATAAGAATGATCCAGGTGTTGATATTTTGTCCATCATACATAAATATAATATTAATGTAGAATTTCCAGAAGATGTAAAAGAACAATTAAAAGATATTCCTATGGAAGTATCAGAGGAAGAACGAAAGGACAGAAAAGATTTAAGAGATGAAGTAATCTTCACGATTGATGGAGATGATACCAAAGATATCGATGATGCCATTTCAATTAAAAGACTAACTAACGGTCATTATGAATTAGGAGTACATATTGCGGATGTTTCTTATTATGTAAAAGAGGGTAGCCCACTAGATAATGAAGCAATGGAGCGAGGAACGAGTGTTTATTTAGTAGATAGAGTAATTCCCATGTTACCACATGAACTATCAAATGGGATTTGTTCTTTAAATCCTAATGTAGAAAGACTGGCTATTTCTTGTGTAATAGAATTTGATAGTAATGGGAAACAAATTGATTATCAGATATTCAAAAGTGTTATTAAGTCTAGAATACAAATGACCTATAAAAAGGTAAATAGTATTCTAGAAGATAATATCATTCCAAACGGTTATGAAGAATATGAAAATGATTTACGATTAATGAAAGAGTTAGCAGATATTTTAAGAGAGGCAAAAGTTAGAAGAGGCTACATTGATTTTGATGTCGATGAAGCTAAAATATTAGTAGACGAAGAATGCCATCCAACCGAAATTATAGTAAGACCTAGAGGTGTTGGGGAAATGTTAATAGAGGATTTTATGATTGCTGCTAATGAATGTGTTGCAACGCATATTTATTTTATGAATTTACCATTTATTTATCGTATTCATGAAATGCCAAAAGAAGAAAAAATTAGAAGCTATTTATCTTTTATTGGTACTTTAGGATATCATATACCAGGAGATATTAAAGATTTTAAACCAAAATCTATGCAAAAATTAATTGAATATTTATCGGATAAGGAAGAATTTAAAATATTATCGACTCTACTTTTAAGAAGTATGCAAAAGGCTATTTATAAATCAGAAAATTTAGGTCACTATGGACTTGCTAGTCAATGTTATACTCACTTTACTTCTCCTATTAGGAGATATCCAGATACTACGGTTCATCGCTTATTACATACTTATCTTTTTGAAAAAAATATGTCTACAAATACTTTGAAACACTGGGAAGAAAAATTAATCTATATTGCAGAACATTCTTCTTCTCGTGAAAAGGCCTCTGTTGATTGTGAAAGAGAAGTAGAAGATATGAAGATGGCTGAATATATGGAATCTCATATTGGGGAAGAATATGAGGGAATGATTTCCTCTGTTACTAATTTTGGTATGTTTATAGAGTTAGATAATTTAATAGAAGGGTTAGTTCCTATGAAAGATATGAATGATTTCTTTCATTATGATGAAGAGAGTATGACATTAACAGGGGAGAGGTCTCATATTAAGTACCGAATTGGTGAGAGAGTAATTGTAAAAGTGGTACGAGCAAGTAAAGAGGAAAAAATAATTGATTTTGAAGTGGTAAAGAAAGTATAATAGTAAAAAACAGGGAGTGATACCATGGAAATAATAAATAGAAAAGCAAGACATGATTATTTTATAGAAGACCAGTATGAGGCAGGAATTGAATTAACAGGAACAGAAATTAAATCCATTCGAGAGGGAAATGCTAATATAAAAGAGTGCTATGGAATAATTAGAAATCATGAAGTGTTTCTTTTAAATATGTTTATATCTCCTTATAAAGAGGGAAACATTTTTAATCATAATGAAAAAAGAACAAGAAAACTATTATTACATAAAAAAGAAATTAGAAAAATAGAGGAAAAAATAACTTTACAAGGATTAACATTAGTTCCCTTAAGACTTTATTTTAAGAACAATATTTTAAAAGTAGAATTAGGTGTTTGTCGTGGTAAAAAGAATTATGATAAAAGAGAAACAATAAAGGAAAGAGATATAAAAAGAAATTTAGAAAAGACATTAAAGAATAGATATTAAAAATAATTATTTTATTTTTAGAAATTATGTGGTATAATTTAGCTACATAATTTTATATGGGGCTGATATGGTTTCGACAGGAATATTAGAGCATAAATGGCAGGTCGTGTGATTACGTTACAATCAAAACAAAAATAACTGGAAACAGTAATCAATTAGCTTTTGCCTAGGATAGAGCAAAGCATCTAGCTACTTTCTTATCTACGGAGAGTAAACTAGATTCATTCTTAGTAGATTATACTTTAGTAATGTCTATAACTAAAGTGAATTGGATAGACTAGTCTATTATCTTGGTTGTTAACTACTATGATTTTAGGCGAACTTAATTAGTTAACTAAACCTGTAGAAGTTTATGTAGCGATATTTTTGGACAGGAGTTCGATTCTCCTCAGCTCCACCATAGGGAAATTAGTCGAACTAATCGACTTGAAATATATGAAAGGTTAATTTCTAATTAGCCTTTTTTATATGCTTTGAAAGGAGTTGATTAGTTATGCAAATAATAAAGGAAAAATTAGATATTGATGAAACTTTAGATAAAAAGATTAAGAATATATTGAAGTTTCTAAATATCAAGGAAAAAATACAAAGAGGAAATATAATTAATATTTCTAAAACTAATCTTGCTTACATCGAACCTCATAAGTTAGTTATTAATAATATCACTTATCTATTTTTTAATGAATGTGAGAATGTTTATATTAATACTTTAGAGGAATCAATACCTTTTAATGAATTAGAGAACCATATTAAATCACATAAAAATTAGTATAAAAAATACAAAATCTAAAATTTGACATCATATCATTTTTGTTGTAGAATATAAACTCAATTGGAGGGGATTATATTGGAAAAAGAGAGTTTATTTAATTTTTCAGATGAATATTTAAGAAAGATTAGAAAAGTTTCTCGTGAACCTGAAAAAAGAGTAGTAATAGGATTTAATGAAAATCAATTTGGGGAAGCAGTTGTTACAACTGCACTACCAGTACAAACACAACCAGATAAGGTTAGTTATGTAAAGAAAAAAACTTTACCATATGAAAAATATATGCAACGACAATTAGCTGGGAAAAAATAGATGTCAGAAGTATTATGCTTTTGGCATCTTTTTGTTAGAAAAGGAGTTGATAAAATATGAAGAAAAATGCAGCAATTTATTGTAGAGTTAGTACAGAAGACCAAGTAAGAGAGGGGTATTCACTAGGAGAACAATTAGAAAAATTAAAAGATTTATGTAAGTTTAGAGACTATAATATTTACAACGTTTATGAAGATGCAGGAATAAGTGCTAAAGATATGGAACATAGACCACAATTTCAAAAAATGTTAGAAGATGTTAAAAGTCATAATGTTAATGTAATAGTTGCTTATAAATTAGATAGATTAACAAGAAGTGTTAGAGATTTAGAGCTTTTGATTACAGAGTTAGAAAAACATGGGTGCAGTTTAGAATGTGCTATGGATGATATTAATACTTCTACTGCTAATGGAAGATTCTTTGTAAGAATGTTAACAGTTTTATCACAACTAGAAATAGAAAGAGTATCAGAAAGAACAAAATTTGGTATGGTAGGAGCAATTAAAGATGGCCACATTCCAGTCAGAAAGACTTTAGGTTTTATGAGAGATGGAAAGAAATTAATAATTAATCCAGCAGAAAGTGAAATAGTAGAAAGAATATTTGATTTATATTAAATCATTATTTGCACAGTGCACCTATAAATATTAATCATCTGAACTATGTGT
>CAJUIY010000028.1 GCA_910586865.1 uncultured Bacilli bacterium | reverse complement strand
TTCGAGACATTTTCTAAAGTTAACACTTAAGACATTATCATAAATTAATCATATTGTGCTTCTTATTTATTAAATTTTTCTTGACAAAATTGAAAAAATGACTATAATAAGCATACAAAAAGAGGAGGGTCTGGTATGAAAGAAAAAACATTTAAGAAATCTAAAGTTTCAAGAAAATTATTATTAGGACTTACTGCTTCTTTATTGTTTACTGGTTGTAGTTCAAACCATAAAAGAAATGATTTTACTAATAATAACCAAAATAAAATGGAATCATCCATAGATACCAGTAAGATAAAGAATAACAAAAAAAACCATTATGAAGAAATAAAAGGTGATTTTGATAGTGGCTTTATTGTGAAAAGAAAAGGAAATTCAGTAGAAAAGAAAAAAGAAATTTCTTATCAAAAAGGTGCACGTACTTTAAGCATAAGAGATTATCATGGGAATTCTATCGTAGATGCCTTAAATTTAATTGGGTATGATAGTTCTTTTTCCTCTCGTTCTAAACTAGCAAAAGAGTATGGTATTAAAAATTATAAAGGAACAGCAAGACAGAATATAAGACTTTTGAAAAAGCTTAAAAAAGATAACTTTAATTATAAGAAAAAAATAAAAACGAAAAAGAAAAAATATAAGAAAGCTGAATTAGTTTCTGTTATGGTACCATCCAAAGTAGTAAAACCAACACCAGCACCAACAAAGAAACCACAACCTACAAGAAATCCACTTCCGACTAGAATACCTGGACCTATTATATGGCCAACAGCATTCCCGGTACCAACAGCAACTGTAATACCATCAATGAAGCCAACGCCAACGGCAACCGTAATACCATCAGTGAAGCCAACGCCAACGGCAACTGTAATACCATCAGTGAAGCCAACGCCAATGGCAACTGTAATACCATCAGTGAAGCCAGCACCAACGGGAACGGTAGTACCACCAGCAACCATAACACCAACAGGAAGACCAGTTCCAGTAGTGACACCAGCACCAGTAAGAACAACAGCACCAGTAGAAACAGCGAGACCAACAGGAACCGTAATTCCAACAGTAATACCAACTGCAACAACAACGCCAGCAGGAACGATAGTACCGCCAGCGACTGTAACGCCAGGTGTGACAGCAACCCCAGCACCAACGGTAACCATAACACCATCACCAACTGCAACGATAGAACCAACAGAAACTCCAGGACCAACAGAAACTCCAGAACCATGTCAACATGGAATTTACGATAAGATTGATCAAACAGCAGGAGATGATGAATACTGTTATCATTTAAGTTATGTTTGTACAGAATGTGGTGAAACTGTTTCCATGGATACCAATGCAAATAAGCATAGCTTTGTAGAATATGATAATAGACCGTATGATTGGTACAAAGAATGTAGTAAATGCTTTCATACCATCGATTTACCACAAAATGAGCTAGCTAATCTAATGTTAAAAAATCTGATGGCTAAGATTTCAAAAACAGGAATGGATTTTCCAAGTAAGAATTCTTTCACTAGTTGTTTAGAAAAATCGCCAAAGACTTATATAAAAAGAAAATAAATTAAGAAAAAAAGGGGGGTGATTCACTTGGGAAAAAAGTGGTATCAAAAACCAAGTAATTGGTTAACAATTTTAGTTAGTATTATTCTAATACCAGTATTACTATTGAATTGTTTTATCCTATTCCAAGCGAATTCAAATAAGGATGAAATTCCTAGTGTGTTTGGCTATAAACCATTTATTGTTCTATCAGGATCGATGGAGAATGAGATTAGAATAGGGGATTTGATTATAGTTGAGAATACAAATCCACGAAAACTAGTAAAAGGAGACGTTATAGCCTTTCGTGATGCAGAAAATACGGTAACAACCCATCGTATTATTGATATTGTAAAAAGTGATGGAGTTACTTACTTTGTTACGAAAGGAGATAATAATAACTCACAAGATCAAAACTTAGTGGAATATCAAGATGTAGAAGGAATTTATCGTTTTCGAATACCTGCAGTAGGGACAATACTAAATTCTTTGGCTTCTCCTATGATGATTATCATTGTGGTATTATCCATCACCGTTATCTTTGTGCTTGCCTTTTATGCATCAACTAAAAGGCAAAGAGATAAAGAACACCAAGAATTCTTGGAATATAAAAGGCAGAAAGAACTAGAGGAAAAAATAAAAGCCTCTCATCCAGAAGAATCAAAATAAATGTACCATTTCTACTAGTAGAAGTGTTACAGATAGATTAGGAAGTGATTTCCTATCATAATTCATGAATTATGAGTTAGTAAATTAAAACATAAAAGGAGGTGAAAAGGATGAAGAAAATCAGAAATATCTTTGTAGTAGCTTTAGTCGTATTAACAGTGATTAGTATGGGAAGTGTGGCAGGTACTTATGCAAAATATACTTCTAGTGAAACGGATACCGATACCGCAAGAGTTGCAAAATGGGACGTTAAGTTTGGAACAACCAATACTTTTGCATTTAATCTATTTGATACCATTTTAGACACTGATGGTAGTGCAGAGACAGATGTAAAAGATGGGGGAACAACCGAAAATATTATCGCACCAGGTACGAAAGGAGCATTTTCTATTGATATTACCAATGACTCAGAAGTAAATGCTGATTTAGTTGCAACATTCAAAGAGACAAATGCATCAAATATTCCACTTCAATACAAACTTACTTATACACCTGTTGGAGGAACCGCAGTAGAAGGTGACTGGAAAGATTCTATCGCAGATTTAGCAATGCCTGCTAATACATTCTTACCTTTTGATACTACTACTGGTAATAAAGGTACTATTAAAATTGAATGGCAATGGGTATACGAAAAAGGTGCTGATAAAACAGCAATTGATGCTAATGATGCAAAAGATAATGCATTAGGAAAAGCTGGAACAGCTACTGTTAGCATCGAAGCAACTTTAAGTGCTACGCAACGTGATTAATCAAAAAAGGAAGTAATTTAACTTCCAATTAAGTCTATGAACACTCATAGGTTTAACTGGATGTTAAATAGGAAAGGAGGAAATCTCTATGACAAAACAAAAAAAAGAACAAGAAGAAAAGAAAAATCATAAGAAACTAATTCTAATACTTTTGTGTCTTTTACTCTTGCTTCTTATTACAAGTTGTAATGCGAATCTATTTGGAAAGATTGGTAGCATCTTTGACGGCTCTTCTTCTTATGAGATAGAAGATGAGACAAAGGATTTTGAACAAGAAAAAAACACTTCTTTACGTTTTATCAAAAAGAAAGGAGAAACCGTAGTAGATGATTCTTATAAAATTGAATACATTTCTAGTCTAAATACCAAAAAATATCAATGTACAACCAGTGATGCCGAAATAGCAACCTGTAAAGTAAAAGGAAATTATGTCGAGGTATCTCCAAAGAAAAAGGGGAAAGTAACGATTTCCATTATCGCTAAAGTAAATGGGAAAAAATATATTGGTACGCATCTTTTAACCATCTTAGGTTCTAATAAAAGTATCTCTTTAGCAAGTAATTCTGGAAAGATTAACTTGAATTATGAAAATAGCTTATCCATTTATTATCAATTAAATCATATCGATGGAAAGGTAGTGGTTACTTCTAGTAATAAGAAAGTGGCTACCGCTACTGCTAAAAATGGAGTTTTAACCATAAAAGCTTATAAAGCAGGAAAGACTACTATTACATTAACGGTTACTTATCGAGGTAAGAAGTATCAAGCAACTTATCTATTAACGGTTACTGGAAGTTCTAGTGGATACCATAAAAAACCAAATCATTCGAATAACGCTAGTACCAATTCTTCTAGTAGTTCCAATGCTTCTAGTGACAACCCATCTCATCCAGAAGAGCCTAAGAATGAAAAATCAGATATTAGTACACTAGAAGATATCAAAGTGATTGGATTTGAAACCACCAAAGTAGGAAGTAGTAGTACTAAATATCAATCCAAAGTGAATTTTGATACTTCTTCTGTAGCAGTAGACCTTGTAAAGACAAGTCCAAATGCAACGATTCATGCGACAATTTCGAATCAAAATGGAATGAATCAAGAGATTACCGATTTTTCCAATATTTTCTTAACGGAAGGGAACAATACGATTACGATAAAAGTCTCTAGTGAATCTGGAAAGAGTACCACACAATATACCTTAACCATTCATAAACCAATTCGAACAATAGAACTAAGTAAGGATATCACAGAAATAAAAATGGAAGCAAAAACAACCGATGTTCTATATCAGATTATGGAAGATGGTAATGTTACTACAGACTATGATAAGAATCAAATGAAAACAAGTATTACTCCAAACTTTATGGGAGATATTCTTATCAAAGAAGGAAAAATAGCAATTACACCAACGATACAAGATATTGGAAAGAATTTTACTTTAACAGTGGAGTATCTAGGAAAAACTAGTAGTATGGATTTTACGGTTACGATGGAGAATTACTATGCTACTTTAAATGCCAATCAATATGAATTCAACTATCTAGATGATGAGGTAGATCCATATCTTATTATCAATACCAATTTATTTAGTAGTGATTCTTCTATTACAAAAACAACGATTCCTGGTGGAATAAGATTATCTAATGAGATAGGGTATTTAGATATTGTCTCTTCCAGTCCAGACTTACTATCTTTTCTTTACCAACAAGAGGATAATGAAGATCCAACTTCTTCTCTTGCCATTCTTACTGACTTAAAAGGAGAGGGAGAGGTGATGATAACCATTTCTGGTTCTGCTTATCAAAAAGATATCACAAAAGTACAAGGAAAAGTGATTATTACTTCAAAATATCGAGTTACGATAGATGCACAAGATGGGTTCTTTAACTCCTTTACTTCGAAATATCAATTATTACTAAATAAGGGCGAAATTTTGAAACTAAGTGACTATGTAGCTTATTTAGTAGATGATCCGAAAAAGTGTACTTACTTTGAACTAGATAGTTATCATACCAAATCCGATGGAACGGGTACAAGATATGGTTTAGAGGAAGAAATAGAAGTACATGAAAACTTATATTTATATGCGATTTATAAGGAAGAAGAAGGAAGCAAATATATTGATTTACCAGATACTGGAGTGATGTATCTAACAGAAGTCGATTTATTCCATAACGAAGAATATTATAAAAAGTATAAAAAGGATAAGATTATTTATCCAGGGGCAAATGGTTCTCATACCATGTACATTGAAAATCATAGTGCCAAAAAAATAGAAATTGATAGTATTACTTTAACAGAGGATACGATGTGTACACCAAGTGGCTGTATTAATATGGGATATATTCTTCGGTATTATGTTCCAACGGATTCTACTAAGGAAACAAAATATCACTATTTCTATGGTAGCAATGATAATTACCAAATTCTAAATCAAGATAGTAGTGTTATCAAGAATCATCATGATGGTCTATTTCTAAATACGATTACAGCAAATCATGATGTATCAAGTCCAATTGAATTGGATCCAACGAAAAAGGATAAAAATCGTGTCGAAATTGATCTTTTATGGAAATGGATGGATACCGATAGTCAAGCAGATACCGAAATAGGTAAGATAAAAAAGGATACCGATTATACCATTACCGTTAGAATTGATTATCATACCATCGACAAGTGTAGTAAATAAAAAGAATAAGATAGGGGGGGAATCGTGATGCAGAATGTTAAAAAAGTAGGAAAAATATTTCTTTGGTCTCTTTTGTTCCTAATTATCCTATACAATTTGTATACTTTTGCCTCCTTTAAAATATTTAAAAAAAATCTAGTAGGAATTGGTGGTTATGCTTCTTTAGAAGTAGTAAGTGGTTCGATGGAACCTACCATTCAAACAGGGGATTTCATTATTATCAACCAAAAGAAAAAGGATTATAAAGAAGGCGATATTATCACTTTTATGGATGTCAATGGCTCTTTTGTGACTCACCGAATTGTAGGAATGACAAAGGATGGTTATCTTACGAAAGGGGATGCAAATAAAAGTGTAGATCCAGGATATGTTAAAAAAGATAAAATTGCGGGTACCTATGCTTTTAAAATCCACAAATTTGGTTATGTAGTAAAGGCAGTTCAAAATCCAATTACCTTGATTCTAGTGTTTCTAATTGGTGTTCTGGCCTGTGTTATTATTAGTATCGATAGTGATTTTTCAAAAAAAGAGATGAGCGAGGAAGAAAAAGAATTCTTCCAGAAAAAAGAAGAGGAGAGAAAGAAAGAAGGTGGACAAGATGAAAGAATTACTACAAAGTAAAAGTTTTAAAAAACGTTTAGGAAAATGGATTATGATGTACACTTTAGTAATGGGTTTGTTTGCTATGGTAGTAACATATTCTCGTTATGTTTCTTCTCATATGACCACCACTTCGGCAAGAGTAGCTAAATTTAATGTTGAGATTAAACAAGAAATCTCTTGTCAAGATATGGCTCAAATTACTCCCAAAAATGTGGCGTGTTTCAATGAAGATTTTGATAGTACACAAGAAGGATTACGTGCTAAGCCACAAATTGGGTTCTATTTCACGGTAGATACGAATGATTTAGAGGTAAACAGTAAATTAGTAGTAACAACAGCAATTAAGAAAAAGGAGAAAAATTACTTTACGAATTATAAATTATATGATGTGACAGAACTTTTAAAAACACAACAAGAACTATCACTAAGCGGAGCAAGTCTTCCTCTTGTAAAAAGTGAAGATGAAAACGAAGTTATCTTAGAATATATGAAAAATCAAATCCTATCCGAAAGAGGAAAACGCACTTATTTATTCCTCTTAGATTATGATTATACAAAGTATAAATTTAATGAATTAACTTTAGATAAAGGAGAAATATCAGTAGGATATTCTGCCACACAAATTGATTAGGAGGTTTCGAAAATGAAAAAAGTAAAATGTCTTGTCATAGCTGGTTATATGATGATTCTATTAGGTTCTATTTCTTCTGTTTCTTTTCTTACTTCTTCTGCAAAGTATACCAAAGAAGATTTACATGCCCTAAATTATGGGGTGAAGTTTAAAGATTTATCTTCTTCCTATACCAGAAGTGAAATCCTAAAAACATCGGATGCTTATACTCTTCAATATGGATTGAGTTTTAAGAGAAAAAATAATATGGAACAAGAAGATACTCTAGAGACTTTTCAAATAGAACTAGATAATCCTTATTGTAAAGTAGAAAACATTTCCGTTAACGGCGTGTTAACACCAACTGTGAATTCTAAAATTTCTTTTACCAGTTTAGGAGAAGAACAAGTTGATGTGACGATTCATTGTGATTTTCAATCGATGGTAGATCAAAATAAGTTAAAAGTAACAATGAATACCTATGGTTCTTTTAATGGAGAAGATGATTTCAATTATCTTTTTGCCACCGATTCTTTCCAAATCACAAATGTAGACGATTATTATAAAGAATATGGTTATCCAAATAAAGATTCCTGTGTTGCTGGTAATAAAACTTGTCGTCTTTTAAAAACGAATGAGGAAGCAGATATGTATTCTCGTCTGGTAGCATGGTTAGGAAGTACGACTAAGATTGATGATACCAAAAAAGACTTTATTTCAAACTACCTAAAATCCTCTTCTTTAAGCTCTAATTTTGAAAATAAAGTAAACCAAGAAAATATTACTTATTTTAATACGTTAGATGGACTAAAAGCTTGGATGAATGATCAATATTATATCTTTGAAGTAGATGATTTCTTTGGTAGTTATGCGGTAACAGATAGTATATACCATTTACGTGCGAATCAAACTTCTCCAATTGCTCTTTATTTCTATTCGAATGACTCGGTAGATGATTTATTTGTGAAATATGCGAAAAAATATTTAAGTAGCATAGATACTTCCGTGATAAATAAGTACCTAAAAGAGAAAGAGGAAACATACCAAGTAAAAAATATCTTAGAGTTAGTAAAAAAAGATTCACGTTTAAAAATGACTACTTATGAGGAGACAGAAAATAGCCTAACGATTCCAACCAATTTATATTCTATTATGACAGGAGAAAAATTAAAATTTGAACTTCCAAAAGCTTCTAGTACCAACAACCGAATTCGTTCTCTTAGAAGATACCTAAATTCTTATATTGATCCTGCTTGGTCGGAACTTATCTTATATCAAGGAGGAAACCCTACTTATTTTACAGATTGTGTAGCAAAAAATGATTCTATTTTTGATCATTATACTTATACAGTTTATGAAGGGGAAGGATTACTTCTACATATTTATGCTAGAGAAGACAATCCTACACAAATTATTTTTGAAGAACAGTATCTAAGTAGTAATCCATTGAATTTAATTTATGACTTTTCTTCTAGTACTGCCAATACGAATACGAGTATTAAGAAAGACTTGAATGCAATCTCTATGAATGTCAAAGGAGTAGCTCTTGTATTAACGGATTCTAGTGGAAATGTGATAAATAATGAGGATAATAATTTAAGCGATGGAGAGTATCCGTCGAATATTGGTACCATTAAAGTTTCAACACAAAATAATCAAAAACAAGTAGAGATTACACTAAATAGTTAGAAAGTACCGAAAAGGTATTTTTCTATTTAGAATGAGAAAAGAAAGAGGGGTAGTATGGTATTTTATGAAAACAGATAAAAAAATAGGAGAAGGTCTAGAGGTAGTAGCATACAAAGTTGGGAAGGAAGCAGTCAAATTTTATAAAGATTATTGTGGTAAAATAAGACTTACGAAGGAAGCATGTGAGTATTTAAGTTTAATTATTACAAAAAGAATTTTACTACCAAGTGTTTCCCTTCTAGATAAAAAACATCAAATAAGAGGTTACAAGATGACTTTTGTGGAAGATTTAGGAGAAGATAGTTTCTATACTATGAACCAAGAAGACTTGAAAGAAGAGATGACTCTCGTTCATAAGGATGTCATTCATTTAAGTAATCATCATGTTTTAATCGAAGATTTTAATTTAAAAAACACCGTATTTCATAAAGGGATTTATCTAGTAGATCCAGGGAGTTTTCAAATTGATAAGAGCCAAAAAAAAGATAATCACATCCGAATATATGGAATCAATATGGATGTGCTAAATGAGTATCTGTTATGTGTTATATTAAAGCATTGCTGTTTTAATGTATCAAAAAGAAATGTTACAACAAAAAAGATGTTAGACTCTATCTGTTGTGATATAAACGATAAAAATATGGATGTTTTGACCTATCTTATGGATGGTATGGAATACGATAGTATTTTGGATATGGCTCTTCATAAATATGACGAAGTAAAATATGATAATCAGGAAGAAAGAGGAGAAGTTCCAAAAGTAAAGAAAAAGTAATTCAGTGATAACAAACAGATTGTTCTTATCAGAACAAAATAGGAAAAGTGCCTCAAGAGGGCATTTTTTTCTTTACAAAATGAGTTTTTTATGATATTATAAGAGACAAAATTAACTTTAGGGGGGTTAGTTATGAATGGTAGTGATGTATGGATGGAAACCGAATACCTTGATTTATCACTTAGCAAGGGTCGTATTTATCCATTCTTTAAAAGAATTATGGATATTCTCATGGTAAGTATTGCTGTTATCCTTCTTCTTCCAATATTCCTACTAATATCAGTACTAGTAAAAATAACATCAAAAGGACCTATTATTTATAAACATAAAAGAGTTGGAAAGAATGGAAAAGAAATTTATCTATATAAATTTAGAACCATGGTTTCGGATGCCGATAATTTTGATAAATATTTTACCAAAGAAGAGTTAGAAAAATTTAGGGAAAATTACAAACTAGAAAATGATCCAAGAATTACAAAACTGGGTAAGATTCTTAGAAGAACATCGTTAGATGAACTTCCACAACTATTTAATATTTTAAAAGGGGATATGGCATTAATAGGACCTAGACCAGTGGTAGAAGAAGAACTAGAATATTTTAAAGAAAAGAAAGAATTAATACTTTCTATCTTACCAGGACTTACTGGATGGTGGGCTTGTAATGGTAGAAGTTGTAGAACCTATGATGATCGTGTAAAGCTAGAAGCTTATTATGTAAAAAATATGTCTTTGAAGTTAGATATTAAATGTTTTTTCAAAACGATTATTACGGTGATAAAAAAAGAAGGGGCAAAATAAAAAGGGTACCAAAAAACAAGATGACTATAGGTAGACAGTGTATCCACTTATAGTCTTTTTCATAAGGGTGATGTGTGATGAAATATAGTGTTTTAATGAGTGTCTATCAAAAGGAAAATCCAATATGGTTTCAAGAAAGTATCGAAAGTATGTTACATCAAACCATAAAGACAGATGATTTTGTTTTAGTAGAGGATGGTCCTTTAACTAAAGAATTAGAAGAAATCGTTTTAAAATACGAGCAAGAGTATTCTGATATTTTTCATGTGATTCGCTTAAAGGAAAATAAGGGATTAGGAAATGCGTTACGTATCGGAATTGAAGAATGTAAAAATAGTTGGATTGCTAGAATGGATTCGGATGACTATTCGAAACCAGATCGAATGGAAAAGCAGTTTGCTATTCTAAAGGAAAATCCAGAAATTAATTTAATTGGTTCTTCTATCGCAGAGTTTACAGATAATATACAGAATGTTATCTCTTATCGAATGCTTCCAAGTCATCATGAAGAGATTGTGAAGTATTCCAAAACAAGAAATCCCTTTGGACATCCTTCTATTCTTTTTCAAAAAGAGTGGGTATTAAAAGCAGGGAATTACCGAGAGTATCATTTGGTAGAAGATTATGATTTATGGATCAGGATGATAGAAGCTGGTGCTACTTGTTATAATACGAAGGAAATCTTAGTTTATATGAGAATTGATGATGATTTTTATCAAAGAAGAGGGGGGCTTAACTATTTAAAATCCATCTTGAAATTTAAAAAAGAACAATATCAGAATGGTTATTTTAGCCTATCGAATTATATCATCAGTGCAGGAAGTCATATCATTAGTTGTTTTCTACCAAACTTTCTTCGAAAACTTCTTTATCAAAAGATGTTAAGAAAGGGGAAGATATCATGAAAAAGATATTAGTAGTAGGTCTAACAGATAATCTTGGTGGGATTGAAAGTTTCTTTATGACATATTATCGAAGACTTTCCAAAAAGAAATTTCACTTTGATTTTGTTACTATTTTTCCAAAAATTGCTTTTCAAGAAGAATTAGAAAAAGATGGATGTAAGATCTATTCTCTACCAAATTTTAAGAGGCACCCTTATCTTTATCAGAAAGAACTTCGAAAAGTGATAAAAGAAAATGCTTACGATGTCGTTCATGTAAATATGTTATCTGCAGCAAATATCCTCCCTCTTAAGGTGGCAAGTTTCCTAGGAGTAAACAAAATTATTGCTCATTCTCATAATTCCAATATCCCAAAAGGAACGGTAAGAAAGATATTCCATCTGAAAAATCAGAAAAAAATAGGAAGGTATGCCAATACGTTAGTAGCGTGTTCCAAAAAAGCAGGAAATTGGTTATTTGGAGAAAATGTTAATTTTACAATTATTCATAATGCTGTAGAAATCGATAAATTTAAGTACAATGAAAGTTACAGGAAACAAATACGAGAAAAGTTAAATGTGAAAGATGCTTATTTGATTGGTCACATTGGAAGATTCTGTGAACAAAAAAATCAAGAATTTATTATTGAAGTATTTAAAAAATGTAGGAACGAAAAGGAAAAGATGAAACTATTACTCATTGGGGATGGAAAAGATAAGGAAAAAATAAAACAAAAAGTAAAGTTACTAGATTTAGAAGAAGATGTCATTTTCTTGGACAGTACTCCTAATGTTTATCAGTACTATAGTGCCTTTGATCTCTTTATTATGCCATCTAAGTTTGAGGGATTAGTAATTGTTGGAGTAGAATCTCAAGCAAATGGGCTTACGACCTTATTTTCTGATACCATATCAAAAGAGATTAAAGCAAATGATAAGGTAGAATTTTTAAGTATTCAGGATGCCACCGTTTGGAAGGATAGAATTCTATTCCTTGCTAAAAGTGGAGCAGCCAGTCGTCATTTTGATAGAGAAAAGTTTAAAAATGCTGGATATGATATTGATACACAAACGAAGAACTTAGAAAGAATATATGAGGAGGGATAAGATGAAATGTGCAGTTATTGTTGTTTTATATAATTATAATCAAAGTAATTTAGATAATATTGCGTCCTATGCCCCTTTCTTTGATCAAGTGGTAGTAGTAGATAATTCGGATACTCCAGTAGCGATTCCGATTCCTGATGATTATCATGTGATTTCTTTAGGCAAGAATTATGGAATTGCTTATGCACTTAACTGTGGGATTGATTATTTAAAAAATACGGATATTTCTTATGTAGTAACAATGGATCAAGATAGTAGATTTCAAAATAACATTCTAGATATCTATAAAGAAAAGTTACAACAATTCCCAAATCAAGATGTTATTTTATCTCCTAACTATGTGGTTAGTTATAAGAGGGAAGAAAAGTCTTCCAAAGAGTTGGAAGAAATCTATTGGTCGGCACAATCTGGATGTCTATTTCCTATGGAAATCTTTGAACAGATTGGACTATTTCGTGATGATTTCTTTATTGATGTAGTGGATTATGAGTTTTTTGTACGAGCAAGGCTAGAAAACATTAAAATCATCAAATGTAATCAAGCAATTCTTCTTCACAAACCAGGAGAAGAAAGAGAAAAAAAGCTTCTTTCGAAAAGTATAAAGTTCGCTATCCATCCACCAATTCGAATCTATTATCAGGCGAGAAATTTATTATGGTGTGCGATTCATTATAAAAATTATCACTTTTTAAAAGTCTATCTTAAGATTTTTTTAAAAATTATTCTTCTATTTGATCATCGAATGCAAAATATTAAAGCTTATCATAAAGCAACCAAAGATGCCTTGTATAATAACTTAGGAGAAGGTGATTTCTCATGAAAAAAGTATTATTAATTACACCTGGGATTTTACCAGTACCTGCTAGTATGGGAGGGGCCGTTGAATATCTCACAGAACTATATGTAACAGAAAATGATCGAAATCCTCAAGTCGAGTTTGATGTAGCTACTATCACTTATCAAAAAGAGGGAAAGAACCCTTACTCTAATACCAATTTTATTTGGATAAAAGGATACTCTCTTCGATTTCGTATCTCTAGGGCCGTTCGATATGTTTTAAATAGAATATTTCCATTCTATATCGATAATGCTTATATTCATGAAGTATTAAAAGTTCTAAAAAAGAAAAAAAAGAAGTATGATTTGATTCTTATTGAAAATAATCCTCTTTTTGTCAAAAGTATTCGCAAAATAGATAAGAGTACCAAAATTATTCTTCATTTACATAATGATTATTTAAATGAAAAATCCAAACATCATCAGTATATCTTAGATCAATGTGAACGTATTTATACGGTAAGTGATTATATTGGAAAAAGAGTGCAAACGATTTATCCAACCGATAAAGTAAAAACATTATATAATGGAATTGAGATTGAAAAATTTAATGAGAAAAGAACCAAAGAAGAAATCGTATCTTTTCGTAAATCTTATGGCATAAAAGAAGAGGATTTTGTGATTTTATTCGCAGGACGTTTAATCAAGGAAAAGGGAATCTTAGAGTTATTAATGGTTTTTAAGAGACTACTATTAAAACATCCAAATATAAAATTATTGATTGTGGGAAGTAAAGCTTTTAAAGGTAGTAGGAAAGATCATTTTATAAGAAAGTTAAACCAATTAGCAAAAGATTGTAAGGAGCATATTTTATTTACTGGTTTTCTAGATTATGATAAAATGCCACTCATTTATCAAGCATCGAATGTATCGGTAGTTCCATCTAATTGGGGAGAACCACTCGCAACTACCGTCATTGAAGGAATCGAAAGTGGGATTTTCCAAATTGTAACAAACGATGGAGGAATTCCAGAAATGGTTCAAGGAACTTATGCAAAAGTAATCGATAAAGAAAATTTAGAAGAAGAATTATTTGCTAGTTTAGAAGAAGTAATCGAAAAAAAAGATACTCTCAAACGATTAGAATATGATCAAGAAATATTAAATCGGTTTGATAAAAATCGCTATGTTTTAGAATTATTAGAAAAGATAAAATAGAAAGGAGTTTGGTTATGAAAAAAAATATAGGAAATATACTGTTTTTTATAGGATTTTTCTTACTACAGTTAAGTATTATTTTGGTAAATGTAGAATTTTTACATGCTTATCTGAATGATATCAAATTTCTTTCTTTGCTTATTTTAGCATTAGGGAGTATTATTAAATTAAGTAAAATAAAAATGGGATTTCAGTCTTTCCTCCTTATTGTTCTCTTGTCAGTAGTAGGAATTTATTCTTACTATAAAACAGAAGATACGTTATTTATTAAATTCTTTCTTGTCATGCTTTGTGCCAGTAATATTCCTTTTGAGAAGCTAGTAAAGTATGATTTCACCATAAAACTAATTTTACTTTTTTCTCTTCTTTCTCTTTACTTTTTAGGATTTACCAATAGTTTTGTCGTGATGAGAGGAGATTTAATCAGAAAGTCTTTTGGATTCTATCACCCAAATACGTTTGCGATGTATCTAACTTTGATTTATTTTGATTATATTTATTTAAAAAGGTCAAATATCAAATGGAAACATCTATTATTCGGTATTTTTCTGGTTTTGATTATCTTACGATTTTCCGATTCTAGAACGGCGATTCTTTGCTTAAGTCTCTTCCTTTTCTTCTTAGTAGGTAGGAAGGTATTCAAAAAAATGATGAAGTCTAAAGTATGTCTACTACTAATTAAGAATTTATTTCTAATTGGTACTGTGGTAACAATTCTTTTTACTACGATGTATCTAAATCATGATTTGTTTGCTAGAAAGTTAAATGAACTATTTAGTTATCGCCTATATTTACAAGGTCTTTATTTATCGGAATATGGTATAAAATGGTTAGGTAATAAGATTATTTATCTCTATACTTTAGATAATGCTTATTTAAGAATTATTTTAAATTTCGGTGTTTTCATTTCTTTATTTATTGATTATATCTACCGAAATATTATCAAAAAGGCTTACCAAGAAAAAGATGATATCTTATGTGTTATTTTCCTTATCTTTATGATTTATGGATTGATGGAAAACTTAATGTTTGATGTTTCTTATAATGTCTTCTGGTTATCTTTTGCAGGTCTTTTATTTAGGAGGGGTAAGAATGAAAAACCAAAAGAAAGTATCGATTATCGTACCAGTCTATAATACGAGTTCTTATGTAACTTCTTGTTTGGAATCTTTACAAGAACAGACTTATCAAAATATTGAAATACTGGTGATGAATGATGGTTCTACGGATGAATCCGAAAAGATAATAAAAGAGTTACAAGAAAAAGATAATCGAATAAAGTACTTTTATCAAGAGAATAAAGGAGTCTCGAGTGCTAGAAATCTAGGCATTTTAAAGGCAACAGGAGAGTATCTATGCTTCGTGGATTCGGATGATATGGTATCTACTACTTTTGTAGAAGACTTCTTATCTATATTATCCAGTGAGGTAGATTTAGTAGCGACTTCGATTACTAGTCTTTCTAATCAAGAGGAAAGTGTAACAACTCCTATCATAAAGGAGTATGAAAAAGAAAAGAAATATGATATTCTTTATGATGAATTCAGTGGATATTTATGTAATAAGATGTTTCGGTCTAGTATCATAAAAGAAAAAAAGCTTTTTCTTGCAGAAGACATTTCCATGTGTGAAGATATCCTTTTTCTTTATCAATATTTAATATTTAGTAAAAAGGTAGTAGGTCTTTCTAAGAAGAATTACTTTTACCGGTTAAATCAAAAAACAGCATCCAATGATTTCCAAAATGAGAAGTGGTTTTCTATCTTTACTTCTTTACAAAGAATATATGATTTAAGAGATTACTATCCAGAAAATATTTTAAAGAAAATCATTTACTCTCTTCATAAAGCTCTCTTAGAAGGAGAGTACCGACTTTCTTATCTAGAAGAAAATCAAAAAGAAGAGAAAAAGAAACAGTTAAAGGAAGTAAAACAACTTTTAAAAGAAATTCCTACGAAGATGGAAAGAAAAGATAGAGTAAAAATTATTATTTTCAAGTTATTTAAAAAGACTTCTATGAAATATTTAAAAAGAAAGGTGGAATGAGTCATGGATTTATCGATTATTATTCCTGTTTACAATACCGAAAAGTATTTAAAAGAATGTCTAGATTCGGTATTATTAGAAATCAAAGAGCAAAAGAATATCGAAGTCATCTTAATCGATGATGGTTCTACAGATGGTTCTAGTAAGATATATAAATCCTATTCACAATCGAATTTTAAATATTTCAAAAATGAAAATCATGGAGTCTCTTATTCTAGAAATGAAGGAATGAAAAAAGCAAAAGGAGTCTGGGTCATGTTTTTGGATTCGGATGATATTTTATCTTCTAATTGGTGGGATACCGTAAAAGAAGAGTTAAATAGCAAGGATGATATTATTTATTTCTTTGATAAGAAAGAAGAAGTAGAAAAAGAGAAACTTCTTGATAATATTGTCGGGTTGGATCCTATTTATCCTTATCTAACATTTCCAGGAGCCAGAATCTTTCGACGTCGTTTTTTAGAAAAAAATCAAATTATCTTTCAGGAAGAGATTATCAATGGAGAAGATTTATTATTTAACTTAGAAGCTTTATCAAAAACCAATCATTATCATATTACCAGTAAAAATATTTACTGGTATCGTTATCATCTTTCTTCTTCTACTAAAAAATTCCATAAAAAGTTATTTGTATCGGATCAAAAGTTTCAACAAGAGTTAGTAAGAATTAGTAACAACGAAACCTATCAAGAGTTTTGTCTTAAGAATGCCATTTATACTTTTATGGAGAGAATCTCTTACTTAAAAAAGAAAAAAGAATACTTAAAAAATCTTTGGATTTTGGAAGAAGAACCTTACAAGACGTATTTAGAAAATTATCAGTGGAAGCAAAAAAATAGTTTTGTATCCATCATAGTCTTTTTAACCAAAAAGAGACATTATTATTTTGCTATCTCTTTTATTAAAATAAGAAGAAAATTAAAAAATGCCTTTCTCATGAAAAAGAAAGAAGAAAGACTAGAAAAAGTTTAGATTCCATAATCTACAAAATAAGGAGTTTATAGATATCTCTTAATAAAAATCGAAATAGGAAATGTAGTGAAAAAAGAGGATCACTACGTGATACGAGGAGGGAAAAGTATGAAAAAAGTGGGTATTATTACTTTTCATAATTCTTATAATTGTGGTTCGATGTTAGAATCTTTTGCACTCCATCACTATTTATTAAAAAGAGGAGTGGATAATGAGATTGTTAATTTTTCAAATGAAGGACAAAAGAGATTATATGGTATTTATGAAAGAAATCATAATGGAAAAGATATCGTGAAAAATATGATTTTATTTCCTCATAGAAAAAGATTAAAATATAATAACCTGTGTTATCAAAAATTCCAGCAAGAAAATATGAAGTTGTCGAAAGAGTATTCAACCATAGAGGAACTGGATGATTCTCCTTATTCTGTTGTTGTAGCAGGAAGTGATCAAATATGGAACATCACCATTGTAGATTTTGATGATGCGTACTTCCTACCTTGGGTAAAGAATGCTAGAAAAGTGGCTTATGCTCCTAGTTTTGGAGCGAGAAATATACAGAAATTTGCCAAAAATCCTTCCAAATATCAAAAGTATTTAGAAGATTTTGATGCCTTATCGGTAAGAGAAGAAAATGGAAAGAAATGGATCAAAGAGTTAATAAACAAGGAAGTAGAAGTATTCATCGATCCAACATTACTATTAGAAAGAAAAGATTATGATTTGATAAGGGATAAGGACTATAAAGTACCAGAAAAGTATATTTTCTTCTACTGTCCCACATTTCAAAAAGATATCTGTCAGTTTGTTTCTAAAATAGCTAAAAAATATCAATTACCTGTTATTACCTGGAGTAGTAAGAAATATTTTATTCATAACATTAAAAAATATGGTTTTACTCTAGCAAGCTATGAATCTCCTGCGGTTTACTTAACACTAATAAAGAATGCTTCTTTAGTAATTACTACCTCTTTTCATGGAACTATCTTTTCTAGTATTTATCAGAAAAAATTCTTTACAATTAAAAATGGAGATATGTATAAAGAGGATGATAGAGTAAAAACACTTGTAACTTCTCTTGGTTTAGAAAATCAGCTAATTGATTATCAATACCAAGAAGACTTTGATTACCTGCAAGAGGTAGACTACCAAATATATCAGAAAAACTTAAAAAAGTTACAGAAAAAAGCAAAAGAATATATTAAGAATTCGATTGAAAAGTATTCTTAAAAAAGAATAGGAGGTGCCAATATGAAGCAAGTAAATAAAAATTTTATCTATAATATTTTATATCAGATTTTTCTTTATTTGATACCACTCATTACCATTCCTTACATCTCTAGAGTGCTAGGAGTTACGAACATTGGAATTTATTCTTATGCGAATTCCATTGTATCTTATTTTATGTTAGCTTCTCTTTTAGGAATTAACAGTTATGGAGTAAGAGAAATTGCTCAAAAAAAAGAAGACAAAGAAGAATTATCCAAAACTTTTCTTTCTATTTATTCTTTACAACTGATTCTAACTTCTATTATGTTATTTCTTTATCTTATTTTCCTTCTTTTCTTTTTAAAGAAATACCAAACCATTTTATTACTAAATGCGATTAATCTCCTTTCGGTAGCTTTTGATATTAATTGGTTTTTCTTTGGAATGGAAAAATTTAAGATTACGATTCGTAGAAATATCATCATAAAATTAGTATCTCTATTCTTTATTTTCTTTCTGGTAAAGGGAAAAAATGATTTATGGATTTATACTCTTATTATGTCTTTTTCTACTTTGATTAGTCAACTCTATTTATTTTTCTATCTAAAGGGAGAAATCTCTTATCAAAAAGTAGGCAAAGAGGATATTTTATCTCATTTTAGACCATGTCTTGTTTTGTTTATTCCTGTTGTTGCTTATAGTATTTATCGAATTATGGATAAGACGATGTTAGGGGCTATTACTGGAACGTATTCTCTAGGACTTTATGAAAATGCAGAGAAGATACTGAATATTCCGATTAGTTTTATTACGGCTTTAGGTACCATTATGTTACCTCATATGTCAAAAAAAAGTAGTGAGAATAAAACCTCTAAAATGATGTATTCCTTTTCTTTATCTTTTTGTATCATTCTTCCGATGATGTTTGGTATTTTAGCAGTTGGAAGGGATTTTGCCACTATCTTTTTTGGAAAAGATTTTATGGAAAGTGGTACTATCCTAATGGTATTAGCTCCCACTATTTTAGCATCCATCCTCACAAATGGGATTCGAACGAACTACTTAATCCCACAGAAAAAAGATAACATTTATGTTTCTTCTACGATATTAGGAGCCATCATTAATCTTATTTCCAATCTTCTTTTTATCCCTATCTATGGAGTTTATGGAGCCTGTATTGGAACACTACTTGCTGAGTTTAGTGTTATGGCCTATCAACTAATAAAGGTAAGAAAAGAACTTCCATTAAAAGAAATATTTAAAAATTTATTTTCTTATCTCATAAAAGGAATTCTCTTGTACATTCTATTAGTAGGAATCGCTTTCTTTCTTAAAAATAGAATGTTAAGATTCGCAGTAGAGATAGTAGTTGCTGTTATCTTTTGGATGATAATAAATAGAAAATTTCTATTAGAAGAATTTTTAGGAATAGGAGAGGATAGCATGAAGAAAAAATTAAAAAAGATGGTAACAATAGAAAATATCTTCTTTTTCGCTAGTATCTTTATTGGTATTTATTTTATGGTATCGATTTATCATCTTATGATTCTTCCAACTGGATATTTCGTAGGTATTTTATTTGTTTATTTGGTATTACTTAGTGTCCTTCTTTTCTTTCTTAAAAAAGGAAAAAAACTAGGTAAAATAGTATGTTCTTTTTTTCTCCTTCTTTTGATGGGATGCTCTATCCTTCTTTCTTATTATCTTTCCAAAACAAACACTTTTTTAGATCATTCTTTTCAGAATGCTAGTCTAAAGTATGAAACTACTTATTATGTCGTAGCAAGAAGAGATTTGAATTATCAAAATGTAAATAGTATCAGAGGAAAAGCACTAAGTTATTACGAACAAGACGGGAATATTTCAAAAGCCTTCCAAAAAGTAGGAAAATATATAGACTTTACCAAAGAAGAATACCAACAGATGAGTATATTAGTAGAAGCTTTATCAAACAAAAAGATAGATTGTTTTTTAATGAGTGATACAAACTATAAATTAATGTTTGATGTGGACTTTCGTATTAAAAAAGAAGATTATCAGATACTTTGGAAGTTTTCTATTTCAAATAAGGAAGAGAGAAAACCAAAAAAAGAACAAAAAGAGTCAAAGAAACCATTTCATATTTACATTGGAGGAGTAGATTTTACGAAAAATAATATGGATTTAAATATGATATTAACCATAAATCCAGAAAAACATAAAGTACTACTAACTTCTATTCCAAGGGATTATTATATTGATGTTTCCGGATATCCAGGGAAGAAAGATACGTTAAGTTATATGGGGTCTTTAGGAATTACAACGAACCAGAAGTCGCTGGAGAATTTATTTGGTATTTCCATTGATTATTATTTAAAATTTGAAACCACAGGTCTTGTGAAATTGGTAGATGAACTTGGAGGAATCCTTTATTGTTCCGAAGATTCTTATGAAACAACCCATTCCTTAGTTCTAGATGATAACGATAAAAATGGGAAAAAATTAACAGTAAAAAAAGGATGCCAAAAATTAAATGGAATCGAAACTTTAACCGTAGCACGAGAGCGACTTGCTTTTTCTACAGGAGATCGTCAAAGACAGAAAAACTGTCAAGCAATTCTGATTGATATTATTGAAAAGTTAGGGACTACGAATACGATTATGAATTATAATAAGATATTAAATGCCATTAGTGATTTATATGAGACAACACTAGAAAAAGAAAAAATGGTAGAAATCATAAGAGATGCGATTCAAAATAGGACTAGTTGGGATTTTAAAGTACAATCCGTAAATGGGGAAGATGGAAGAGATGTTGTCCATAGGACCGATTTAAAAGATTATGTCATATACCCAAGTGATGCGACGATAGAAAAAGCAAAAGAAGAGATAAAAATAACGATAAAATAAGAAATAGATTACAAGAAAATATAGGATTTATTTCTTTTTTTATTTCTTTTTTCCTTTGTGACTGAGTAATATTTTTTAGGTGTTATAAACTGAAACTAATCACAAAAGGGTATTCACAAATTTTGGAATTTATTGTAGAATGGAAGAAGATAGGTTTGTGATATTATGGGTATGATAAAAGAAAAATTAAAAAATATATTTTTTATTAGTATAACTGTGATTTTTACTAGTATGATTACGTTTTTTTGTAACGAAATGAATGTGCATGCAGTAGCAGTTGGGACCTCTTGGGATTATGATTATACAGGAGAGTATCAAACCTTTACGGCACCAGAAAGTACTTGGTATAAAATAGAACTTTGGGGTGCTATGGGTGGCCGTGGAAGAACCGATTGGACAGTCAATAAATGGGGCGGTGGAGGTGCCTATACTGGAGGAGAAATTTATCTAGAAAAAGGCACTAAATTATATGTCTATGTTGGAGAAAATGGTCGTGTTGGTGGTACTGGTTCTAAATGCCGTGGTGGACTTGCCGGATGGAACGGTGGAGGAGCTGGTGGAAATGACTCTAACTGTGATGGTAGCCCAGAACCTGGAGGTGGAGGTGGAGGAGCTACCGATATTCGACTTGTTCCGACGTCCGCCCTTGATGTATGGGATGAATTTGATAGTTTAAAATCCAGAATTATGGTCGCTGCTGGTGGTGGCGGCGGTCACTACTCTTATAATGGAGGAGCTGGTGGTAGATTATCTGGTATCAATAGGTCTCCAGCTAGTTATGCCCTTCAAACTTCAGGTTATGCCTTCGGGTTAGGAATCGATGGTGCTGCAAATACCTCTGGTGGCGGAGGCGGTGGCGGAGGCTACTATGGTGGTGATTCCGTTTCTAGTGGAGAAGGAGGTTCTTCCTTTGTCTCAGGTTGCTATGGTTGTGTCGCTATTGATAAAGACTCTACTAGTACCAACATTATTCATACCGACAGTAATGTTCACTACTCTGGTTTAAAATTTGATAAAATTGAAATGTATGCAGGAGTAATCGACTCTCAACCTTATTGGGATGGAGGATACCAAGTAGGTAATTTTGATTGGGGACATGCTAAAATCACAGTAGCACAACGTCGCTCTAATAATAATTATTTAAGAAATATTACCACAAGTAATGGAGTATTATCACCAGCTTTTTCAAAAACGAACGAAACATATGATTTAACACTAGACTCTAATGTAAGTGAAGTTGTCTTAGATGCTAAAGTAGAGGATACCAAATCTACCATAGGTGGACTTGGGACTTATCAGGTAAAATATAAAGAGACAGTGCAAGCAAATATTTCTGTTACCAATGAACTTGGAGAGGTTCGTGTTTATAAAATTAATATAAAAAGACAAGAATTAGCAGCAGGAGAGCATTCTTCGAAACTTGCTGATTTAAATATAAAAACGATAAATAAGGGAGCAGTTGTCCCTAAACTTAATACTACTTTTGATTCCGATGTATTAGAATATCAAATGAACGTATCTTCAACAGTAGCAGCACTTGATTTTGATGCGATTCCGTTAGATACTAACGCTACGATTACCAAAGAAGGAACAGGGAAAATATTAGGAGATTCTGGCACCTTAAAAATAACGGTATCTGCTCCTAACTGTACCGATACGGTATATCAGATTCATTATACAAAAGATCCTGGTACCAAAATATCAAATGAATATACTGCTATTAGCGAACCACAAGAATTTATCGCACCTATTCACGGGAAATACAAGGTACAACTTTGGGGTTCTCAAGGTCTTACGATAGCTGCTAATTATAGTATAGGTGGAAAAGGTGCCTATACCGAAGGAGAAATTATCCTTGATAAAGGGGAAAAACTTTATGTTTATGTAGGAGATAATGCAGACGGAAACTCTTTTAATGGAGGTGGAAGTGCTGCTTACGCCAAAAAAGATAGAGGCTTCGGTGGTGGTGGAGCTACCGATGTTCGTCTAATTGGTGGTTCTTGGAATGATTTTAACTCTTTAAAGAGCCGTATTATGGTTGCTGGAGGAGGAGGTGGTGGATATAGATGGACAGGATTTGGTAGTTCTGATGGTTCTCCAGCTGGTGGTTTAACATCCTATCCTTCTGCCTATGTAGAAAAAAACACTACTACTACAGATTATTATCTTATGGCTACCGTTGCTACGCAAACCTCTCCTGGATTTGAATTTGTAGGTTCTAGAGAACAGTGGAGTGGTCGTCGTGGAGAATTTGGAATCGGAGGAGATGGATCTTCCATTTATGGAGCTGGTGGTGCTGGTGGTAGTGGCTACTTCGGTGGTGCTGGAGGTGGTTCCGCTAGTAATACCATAACAGCTGGTACAGGAGGAAACTCCTATATTTCTGGTCATATCGGTTGTAATTCCATTGCCGAGAATTCTAGCAAAGACTTTATCATTCCTACGGGTAGTAATATTCATTATTCGAAGAAATATTTTACCAATACTAGAATGATTGATGGATTAGGTTATGAATGGGTGGATACGACTGGACCAAGTTATCATGCTCATCCACCTGCCACTAATTTCAATGCTGATGGTTACAATGTAGAACTAGATGATGGAGAATATACTGGTCAACCGACCATAGATGGAACTGGTATTCAAGAAGGACAAGAGGGAAATGGTTTTGCTAGAATTGAACTTATCAATGATTCTAGTAATAATTATTTAGCCGACTTAAAAACCAATTATGGAACTTTCAGTAAAGATTTCGATCCATTTGAAAATAAAATAACATTAAATTTAGATAAATATGAACAACACTTTACCTTAACTGGAGTGTTAGCAGACAAAACGGCAACTGTAACAGGATTGGAACAATACCGTGTCGGACTTGGAGAGACAAAAGTAATTAATATTGCGGTAACCTCTGCCAATGGAGAAACTCGTATTTACGAAGTGACAGCCAAAAGAGGAGATTTTTTACCAGGAGAACACTCTACCAAATTAGATGTATTAAATATTAATCAGGGAAGTTATTCCCTAACTCCAGAATTTATTAGTATTGAAACAGACTATGAAATAAGTGCACCATATAGTGCCATTGCCTTAGATGTCGATGCGATTCCTTATGATAATACCGCAAAAGTAAAAATAGAAGGAAATGGTTATTTAGGTAGCCAAAATGATACGATTAAGATAACGGTAACTCATCCGGATGTACCAACAACAGTCTATACCATTAAAGTAAAGAGAGAAGAAAATATTGAAGGTAAAAAAGTACAATATGATTGTACGGAAGCCGAACAAGAGTTTATTGCTCCAGCTTCTACTTATTATCGAGTTCAATTATGGGGAGCAGCTGGAGGAAGAGGTAGAACGGATTGGGCTTTCAAACATCGTCCAGGTCTAGGAGCTTATACCGATGGAGAAATCTATTTGAAAAAGGGACAAAAGCTTTATGTATATGTAGGTTGTATCGGTAAGAATGCTTCCTCTGTTTCCAGGTTCGTTGGAGGACTTGGTGGCTGGAACGGTGGAGCCAAAGGTGGAAATGATAGCAATCAAGATAGTAATCCAGAACCTGGTGGAGGTGGTGGAGGTGCTACAGATATTAGACTGGTACCAACCTCTAATAAAGTGGACTACTGGGAGTTTCCTAGCCTAAAATCAAGAATTATGGTTGCTGCCGGAGGCGGTGGTAGCTGGTACAGTAGTGTTGGTGGTTTTGGAGGTACTTTACAAGGAAATCGTGGAACTCCATTAGCAGCACAAGATTATGGCTACGCTTTTGGCGATGGAAAACCAGGTGCTAACGGTTCATCAGGCTATGGCGGTGGTGGCGGAGGCTACTACGGTGGTGGCTCTAACGGTGCTGGAGGTGGTGGCTCATCCTTTGTCTCAGGTTGTGATGGATGTCTAGCAATTGAGCAATCTTCTACGGAAACCAATATTACTCATAAAGCCGATAGTATTCATTATTCAGGACTTGTCTTTGATAAGATTGCCATGATTGCAGGAAATGATAATCAACCATCCATAACAGATGGTTATCAGACTGGAAACTGGGATGATGGACATGCGATTATAACAGCAGCGAAACCTCGTAGTGAAAATAATTTCTTATCTAGCCTAACCGTAGATAAAGGAACCCTAACTCCAGATTTTGATATCTTAGAAAGAAATTATTCTG
>CAJUIY010000027.1 GCA_910586865.1 uncultured Bacilli bacterium | reverse complement strand
TTATATTATAAGTCTTTAATAACCATCTTGTTTTTAATTCATTATTTTGTCCTGTCTATTGATATGGAAATATAGTTTTTTCTTGTTTTTTATGTTATTATTGATTTAGAAATTTTTCTTTTTTTTATTATTTATATTGAAATAGTTAGAATATTATTAGTTAGAAGGAGGTTGTTATTATGTTAACGCTCATAAAACCATTATTAGAACATAAAGAACAATACAAAGAAATGATAACGGAATGGCAACAATATGGTGGCCCTTATGCTCCATGTATTATTGAATATGATTGTAGTAATCCAGTTAATGAATTAGATTATGATGCGGTATTAAAGGTTGTGGATGATTATGGGAAAGGTAACGTATTTGAGTATGATGAAGACTTTGTTAAAAGTGCTGATTTTTACTTTTTGTTTGATTATAATCATCTGGTAGGTATGGGAGAAATCATATATCCAGTAACGGATACCTATGAGTCAATTGGACAAATTATAATAGGCATTAGGCCATCCAAAAGAAAACAAGGATATGCAACCAAAGCAGTAAGATGTTTACTAGAGAAAATAAAAGAGAATAAAGTAAGGAATGCTATGGTTATTCATGATTTATCGGATGATAGTAGTAATAAAATAATGAAAAAATTCAATTTTGAATACGATCATAGTGAAATTTCAGAAATAAGTAAACAAAAAATAAATTATTATACAAAAAAGTTAAGGTAATTATTTCAAATGATAAATTAGACTTTTAGATAATAAAATATATTTAGCAAAGGAGAGAATGGTATCATGAAAAATAGAATTGTTCTTATGTGGGGGATTACAGGTATTTGTTTGATTTTAACAGTAGTTTTTTGGTTTTTAATGAATAAAACAGAAGTGAAATATGAAGAAGTGACAGCAGTTGTTGTCAATACTTCTAGTAGAGAAGTGGTTAATAAAAAAACACATAATAGAACTACTTTTTATGAGGTAAAAGTAGAGTATAAAGGAAAAGAATACGAGCTGCATAATGTTCATGGACTTGCAGGATATTATAAAGGAAAAAGTGTAAAAACATTCCTTTCAAATAATAAGTTATACGCTAACGTCGAAGGAATAAAATCTACTTCACCTATTGCAATTGTCTATTTTATATTTTTATTTGGTACTTTTGCAATGGTGATGGCATCTGCTACTTATATGTCAAAAATAAAAGAAAAGAAATTGAAAAATCAGTAATGTTTTTTTAGTATGCTTCCTTTCGATTGGAAGTGGTTAGAAAAAGTAAAAAGAATGGTACTGTAAAAAGGTGATAGAGATTGAATAAAACTTTTGAAAGGAAAAATAATGATGGGAATATTTCATAAAAAAAGAGGAAATCAAGAAAGTCAGAATATACCACTTGATATTCAAAAAGCATTTGAAGAAAATTTAAAATATATATCTAGTACGGAAATAGATGTAGATGCTATCAAAAAACAGTTTGTAAAAACAAATACTAGATTTTATTTAACCATTGGAAAGGTTCATTGTCCAACAGGTCATCTTATTGTCTCGGATCCACTTGCATATTTACCCTCCAATACTTTTTCTCCTGTTCTTGATAGGCAAATACCAGTTGGAGAATATCCTGTGGAAGTTTCCATTTGTAGAAGTAATGAAATAGGTTTTCGTATGTGTACCGTTAGATTGAAAATAAAAGAAACAAATGCTATAGAATATAAACTAGCAAATCCCACGAAAGAAAGTGCAGCATTTGAGGGAAAAGATGGAGTATTAAGTGGATTTCCTGTTGATGCTGGTATGATTTCTATTTGTGATCAACAAGTAGCAAAAGAATATAAGGATTTTTTAGATAATTGGCATAAAAATAATCCTAATGGAAATCATTATGATGACTATTTTGCGAAGTTTTTTAAAGCGAGTGAAGAAAAATTACCACAGTATCAAAGAGAAGGTGGCGACTTTATTGAGTGGGAAAATCCAAAAACAAAGAATAAATTAGTGATGGTGGCGAGTGGCTTTGGAGATGGGTTTTATCAAAGTTATTGGGGATATGATTCAGAAAATGAAGTGTGTGAGTTAATAGTACCTTTGGTCAATCCTGATTTATTTGACTTATAATGGAAAAGAGGAATCGAAAATGAAGCAAGTATAAGTATTGATTATTACAGGTGGTTCTAGTGGCTTGGGATTAGAAATGGTAAAACAAGCACTAGAAAGAGGACTATATGTTTGTAATTTAGCTAGAAATGAACAAAAGATGAAAGAGTTAGATGATACTTTTAAAGAAAACTATAAAGGTTTTATTGGAGATATTGCAGATGAAAATTTCATTCATTCGGCTATCAATGAGATTTCAAAGATCGGAAATATTAAATACTTAGTAAATAATGCTCAAAAGAGCTGTTTTAAGAAACCAACTAGTTATACTTCTAAAGATATCGATATTTCATTGGGCGGATTAAAAGGAATGATTTTATGTTCTACGAAAACATTAGAGGTGAAGAAGGAACAAGATTTAAAAATTGTGAACATTATGTCATCAGCTGCCTTAAAAGGAAATAAGCAGGAAGCCTTATATTGTGCTACAAAATGGGGTGAAAGGGGTTATACAGAAAGTTTAAAAACAGAATATAAGGGTACATCCGTGAAAGTAATAGGTGTCTATCCAGGAGGAATGAATACTAACTTTTGGGAAGATAATAGGGAGTATGTCCCCTATGAAAAAGCAGATACTTTTATGAATCCAAAAGAGGTTGCCACGGTGATATTAGATGCTATTTTAAATCATCAAAATGTAAATATAGCGGATATTATGATAGAAAGAAATTAGAAATAAAGGAGAATGGAAAATGATAAAAGAAAGTTTAGCACCAGAAAACAGTGCAGAAATTATGGGATCTTATTCTCATGGGTTGAATGTAGATTTAGGGAATAACAAAGAAATGATATTTGTAACGGGACAAATTGCTCAAGATGCGAATGGTAATGTTGTTTGTGAGGATATTGAAGGACAGACAGAGTATGTATTTCATTGTCTTCAAGATATTCTAAAAGAGGCAAATGCTTCCCTAGATGATGTTATAAAAACACAAATATTTTTAACGGATATTAATGACTTTGCAAAAGTATCACCTATTAGAAATAAATATTTTGCAAAGAGTAGGCCAGTAAGTACATTAGTAGAAGTAAATAGCTTAGTGAAAAAAGGTTGTAAGATTGAAATTGAAGTCATTGCGATAAGGGAAAAATAGGATGAAGTTATATATTGTTAGACACGGACAAACAGATGGTAATGTAAATAAAATTATGGATGGAATTCGTGATATAGACCTAAATGAAAATGGCATAGAACAGGCAAAAAAGACAAGAGATGCTCTAAAAAATATAAACTTTGATTTGGTAATATGTTCTCCACTTTCTAGAACGAAGCATACAATGGAGATTATAAATATAAATAATGTAGAAGTAATATTTGATGACCGAATCAAAGAAAGAGATTGTGGTGAGTTTACAGGAAAAGGTTTTGATAGCCTAGATAGGGATTTATATTGGAACTATTATGATAAAACTTCTTATGAAAAAGCAGAGAGTATAAAACATCTATTTCATAGGGTTTATGAATTTTTAGATGAAATACAGGAAAACTATAAAGATAAAATAATTTTACTAGTTACACATGAGGGGATAACGAAAGTTATGAACTGCTATTTTAATGGAATTCCAGAAGATGGCAATTTGCAGAAATTAGGATTGAAAAATTGTGAAGTAAAAGAATATTTATTGTAAACAAAAAAGAAAAGGCTATAGTAGCTCTTTTTGTTTGAATAAAATTTTATTCAATAACTTGTCCATATTTAGATGTTTTTAATTTGTGTAAAAGTTTTTGTTTTTTTTCTTCTTCTATAGGAAGACCATATCGTAATCGCTGTTCAAAAGAGTATTTCTCCTTTGCTTTTTTCAAGGCTTCTTGTTCTAATTCATCATACCAATCAAAAGAAGAAAGGATATTGTTATCTTCTATGGAATCTATTGCTCTTATAAATTGAATGGTAGGAGAGAATGTATTTTGATAAGCTTCAATTGTACTTTGTAGTTTTTTGTTTCCTAAATATTGTCTAGTACTTGATAAGATAATAGGAAAAGCAGCAAGGATTTTTAACATCATCTGGTAAGAATCCATATCCGCAGTTCTTTCTCGTGGATCATACTTATAATTTTTTATATAGATAATCGTTCTTGCTATGATTTGAAGTAATTCTTCTAATTTTTCATCCTTAGTTTTTTTAGAAGTATCCTTTTTTCTAGGAGTACATGGTTCTAATATTTTTGCTTCAAAACTATCTTTCTTTTCTTGTAATGTTTTTTCTTGATTCGCATGGCACAATTCATGTAATATTCTTTGAGTATAAAGGATTGTTTTAAAATAAGGCATTTCATCAGAATTTAGATTGATACGGTCAATAGCTTGATAAATTTTAGGTATTTTATCAATGTAGACGGTAATATCATGATTTATAAAGTTGTAGGTTAAATCAGCAAATTCTTCTTCATTGGCTAGGGAAATACTGAGTTTATTTTTTTCTACTTTTCTTTTTTCTCCTGTTTTTAAAAAGACGGTGTTTCCGATATATGGATTTAGTTCCATAGAATTTGCAACTATTTCTATTAACTGATTAATATAGGCAAGGTCTATCATACGATTTTTTTTCGAGTAATCATAAATTAATTTTAATATTTCTTCTTCCATATATAAATCATCTCTTATCTTATATTTTTATACATTTTTTTGGTAAGAATAGAATATCACAATCCATTGTATTGTACAATAAAAAAAATCAATGAAACATGAAGGAGAATTTATTTGTTTATAAAGAAACTAAAAATTTTTTCCTATTTTATGAAAATGTAAAAACCTTTTGATAGTAATTTTTTCAAAAAATATTACGATTAACAGGAAGGGAGAATTTTATGGAAATTTTAAAAGTAGATAATTTAACAAAAAAATATGGGAAAGAGAATCTAAAGATAATGGCGCTTGATAAGGTTTCTTTTTCTGTGGAAAAAGGAGAATTTATTGCAATTGTAGGAGCAAGTGGTTCTGGAAAATCTACATTACTTCATTTAATAGGAGGTGTTGATATACCAAGCGATGGTAAAGTAATGATAAATAATAAAGATATATATCATTTTACATCAGATGAGCTAGCAGTATTCAGAAGAAGAGAAATTGGGCTTATTTATCAATTTTATAATTTAATACCAATTTTAGATGTGGAAGGAAATATTACATTACCACTTGATTTAGATGGTAGAAAAGTAAAGAAACAAGAATTAGAAAATTTAATTAAATTACTTGGTCTAGAAGACAGAAAAAGACATCTTCCTAATGAACTTTCTGGAGGACAACAACAAAGAGTATCTATTGGTAGAGCATTAATAACAAAACCATCAATTATATTAGCAGATGAACCAACAGGGAATCTAGATTCTAAATCCAGTGAGGAAATAATAAATCTATTGAAAAAATTAAATAAACAATATAATCAAACAATTATAATGATTACTCATAATATGGATATAGCAAAATGTGCAGATAGAATGATAAGATTAAATGATGGAAAAATAGTTGGTGAGGAAAGTATATGAGGCTATTTACACGGTTATCTATAAATGATATAAAACTAAATAAAAAAAGATCTCTAGTAACCATGATAGGAATGATATTATCTGTAGTTTTAATAACTGCAACTATATCTATCTATTCGAGTTTAATTTCTTCCATTACTAATTTTATCATTATCAAAAATGGAGATTTTCATGTTGCTTTTTATGATGTATCTAAAGAAGAAATAAAAGATTTTGAAAGTAGTCAGAAAGTTGATAGTATAAATTCAGTTTATAATATTGGTTATGCTAAAATAAACTCTAGAAATGAAAGCAAGCCTTATGTATTAATAAAAGCATTTTCCGAAAAATCAATAGATGATTTATCGATTCAATTAAAGGAAGGAAGATTGCCAAAAAACGATAAAGAAATACTAATACCCACTCATTTAGAGTCAAATGCGGGATTAAAATTTAAAGTAGGGGATGATATAACTTTAAATATTGGTAGTAGAACTCTTAACCAAAAAGAGCTTGGACTATTTGATGAATTTAATAAAAACGAAGAGTTAAGGATTAGGAAGAAGATTACTTATAAAGTAGTGGGAATAATAGAAAAACCAAGTTTATTTATAGAAGACTCGACTTCTCCTAGCTATACTTTCATAACCAAAAAAAATAACTCTAATCATACCAAAATGGATTTATATATTCGATATACGAAAAGTGGTGAAAATGATTTATATAAAACGACAAGTAATTTTTTAGGAATAGATTATAACACACTAGAAAAAATCTTTAAAGGAAAATATACTGAAGATGAATATAACAGTTTAGCGAAAGAAATGAATAAAGCAAAATATACGATAAGTATAAATGATAAACTTGTAATGTTAGAAACCAATCCTTTAAAAGATAATGATATTAAAAGCATTACAAATGTTGTTTTAATAATAGCATTAATGATCATTTTAACTTCTATATTTTGTATAAAAAATAGTTTTGATATATCAATGTGTGATAAATTGAAGAATTTTGGAATATTAGCAAGCGTTGGAGCAACAAAAAAACAAATAAGAAAATGTGCTATTTGTGAGGCATTTATTTTGGGAGTAATGGCAACACCAATGGGAATAGTTTTAGGTATTATATCATCCTATTTTTTGATTAAAATCGGTAATATTTATTTTTCTCATAACATAATGAATGGTATTACTTTAGTATGTAACTTTTCTATTGTGTCAATTATTATTTCTGTTGTAATAAGTTTTGTAACAATATATTTATCATCTGTAAAGAGTGCTAAAAAAGTATCTAAAATATCTCCTATTAGAGTAATAAGAAAGAATAATAATATTGATAGTAAATATATAAAGGATAATAAAATGATAAATAAAATATTTGGTATTTCTGGATCAATAGCATACAAAAATATAAAACGAAACAAAAAGAAGTACCGACTTATTATTTTATCTTTCGTTATTGTTATTACAACTTTTATTGTATTGACATCATCATTTGATTTGATATTTAAAAGCATTAAAACCATATATAACACCGATGATTACAATATACATTATTCAATAAATGTAACAAATAACGATTTATTATATAGAAAAGTATTGAGTACAACCCAGTTAGATAATATAGATAGATTTTCTATTGTTAGAAGTATGGGTGCCAGAATTATCGAAGATAATATAAAAGACAATAATTATGTTAATATAACTTCAATTGGTAATAGTGAATATAAAAATTATATTAGTGAATTGGGATTAAAGTATGAAGATATAAAAGATAAATTTATACTAATAGATTATAATAGGAGTTGTGGATATGATGAAAAAAATAACAAGAATATCTGTGAAAATAAAAGAGAATTTTCTCTTAATGTGGGAGATAATGCAGAAATAATATCGGATAATAATAAAAAATTGCTTTTAAATTTAGGTTATGTAACGAATAAGAAGCCATTTAGTTTAAAAAAAGCAATTAACTCTATGGTCATCGTAAGCGATGAATTGTATGATAATCTGATACAAGATAAAACTTATTTATCAGTATATTTTTCTTCTTCCAATCCAACAAAACTTCAAAATGATATACATTCAATTTTACAAAATTATAATTATAACTTAAATAATGTGGATGACCAAGTAAAGAGTATGCAAAATTTCTACAAATTAATATCTATATTCTTATATATATTTATTGGAGTTATAACTCTTATTGACTTAACTACTATATTCAATACGATAACAACTAATATAGAGTTCAGAAAACAAGAATTTGCAGTTTTTAGATCGATTGGCATGACATCAAGAGAATTTAATAAAATGATAAAATTAGAAAGCGTCTTAATTGGATTAAAAACAATGATATATAGTGTACCAATAGCAATGATAGTATGTTTATTCCTATACAATATCATAAATTTAGAAGCAAATATAGAATTTCATTTGCCATTTATTCCTATTTTAATAGCCTTAATTTTTGTTTCATTACTTATCTATACCATGATGAAGTATTGCTTAAATAAGGTAAATAATCAAAATATGATAGAAACAATTAGAAATGATAATATTTAAAATGAAACAATAAAATTATAATCTTTTGTATATCAAAGGATGCTTGATTTTGGATGATGCTATGGTATAATAGGAAATTACGAAAAGGAGCAGGTCATTATGAATATTTTAGAAGAGAGTAAAAAAATCTATACAAAACAAAGAATTCAAAATAACTGTTTTGATGAGGTGGATACTGCTTTCTTGTTTACAAATGAAATGATTAGTGGGTATATGAAAGACTTAAAGGAACAAAACGTTCTAGCAGTTGCTAGTAGTGGAGATCATTATTTCAATGCCTTATTAAAAGGAGCATCTAAAGTAGATTTGTTTGATATTAACTATAGTAATAAATTAACAATATATCTAAAAAAAGCCGGATTTGAGAATTTAGATTATGATGAATTTTGTATGTTTTTTGGTCTTTATGATATTCATCGTATTTTTGATTATGATATTTATAAAATGTTTCATCACTCATTAAATGACGAAGCAACTACCTATTGGAACTATCTATACGAATTAGCAAAACATCAAGGCTATTCTATTTATGAGTCTGATATTATCGCAGATTACCATGATCATTACGAAGAAGTGATAGAAGCCAATGCTTATTTTAAAGAAGAGGAATTCTTAATATTAAAAAAGAAACTTAAGGAAATACCAGATATCTCTTTTACTCATGTAGATGTCAACGAATTACCATTTTTACTTCACGAAAACTATAATTCTATGTTTTTATCGAATATTGGAACTTATCAAAAGAATACTACTTTTATGAAAACCGTTAAGAGACTATCGAAAAAGTTAAATGAGGATGGAGAAATATATTTTGCTTATATTTATGAAAATCCAGGAGAAAAGGATTTGTTTTATAGTAAGTTATTAAATAGTTCTCATTATAGAGTGGAAAACATCTCTTCAAAATTAAATAGTGGGCAAGAACATAAAGTTTATATTTATAAGAAGTAACTGTAATCAATTAAAAAATAGTTTGTAGGAAAAGAAGTATGCTATAATAATGTATACAGGGGATGATTGTATTGAAAAAAGTACTCTTTACAGATTTATTTGGTACCTTGATTAGTTTGGACTCCTATAATGCCAAAAATCTCTATGGCAACTATGAAAAAGAATTTGAAATAGTTAGTAGATATATGAATGAATTCTTAAGGGAAGATAATTATATAGCTATTGTTACAGAACCAGGGGGACACTGTAATTTTGGTAAAGTATTTAATGACCAAATAGCAAGTTTAAATTCTTATATTAAGGAGGAATTCCGTTCTAATCTGGCTTATTATCTACAAGGAAATGGTACTATTTCGAAGGAAGATTAGATTAAAAAGGAAAAAATAAATGGAAAGCTATGTTATATTGGAAAACATCCTTTTATTGGAATAGCAGTGAATAAAAAAGAAGAAGCTATAACGGATTTTCTAAAAACAATTCCGATGACTTATCAAATATATGGTATTGGAGATAGTGCCAAAGATATTCCTATGCTTTTAAAAGTTCAAGAATGTAATGGCAAGAGTTCTTTGATAGATACTAGGCTTTATTCTTATCAATCTAATTTTACATCCAAGGAAATGATAGCCAAGGAGGTAGAGGCAGAATTTCATTTTGAATTAAGAGAGATTTTGAAAAAACGCTCATTTGAGGAAGTAAAAGAAGGAATCATAAGTGAGGCTGGATTGGAATTATTTGTTCGAAAAGAGAAGCGAAAACAAGAGCTATATCAATTGTTAAGGGAAGGTAAGTTGGATTTAGAAGAATTGATGAAAAACTATAGTAAATATATTGAGTGTAAGAATTATGAAATAGAGAATGAGAATCAAGAGTTAGAACATCATTTTTATGAAGATTACCCTTATAGTAAAGACCTTATTCAACGTGTTATGGGTATGCCTTGTTATCCCACTTTTACGAAATATTATACAAAAGTCCTAAAGAAAAAATAAATTTGGATAGGTTTAAAATTAAGGATAGAAAGAAGAAAGTTATTTTTTTATCCTTTTTTGTTTTATGGTAAAATAAGAGTATCACGATTCTTTTATTAGGAGGAGAAAATGAAGTATAGAAAAAATTATTTGTCACCATTAGGAGAAATAAAGATGGTAAGTGATGGAGAATATTTGATAGGACTTGATTTTGAAAACGACAAAGATATTCAAGAAGAAGTGATATATCAAGAAAAAGAGTTAAAGATATTTGATGAGACGATAAAATGGTTAAATCTTTATTTTAGTGGAAAAGAACCAACTTTTACCCCAAAATATAAAATAGAAGAGTTAACCTCTTTTCGAAAACAAGTAATGACGATTTTGGGGAAAATTCCATATGGAACTACTATTACTTATCAGGAAATAGCGGAGGAAATAGCAAAAAAAAAGAACATCAAAAAAATGTCTGCACAAGCAGTGGGAGGTGCAGTTGGTTGGAATCCGATTTGCCTTATCATTCCTTGTCATAGAGTAGTAGGAGCAAATGGTAGCTTAACAGGTTACCGTGGAGGATTAGAAAAGAAAAAGAAATTATTAGAATTGGAAAAGAAATCTTCTTTATCCAAAAAAGAAAGATGTTCTTGGTGTCATTTTGATAATCCTCTTTATGTGGAATACCATGATAAAGAATGGGGAATTCCTAATTTTGATGATTTCTATTTATTCGAAATGTTAATATTAGAATCTTTTCAAGCAGGACTTTCTTGGGAATGCGTATTAAATAAAAGAAAAGATTTTGAAGAATGTTATGATTCTTTTGATTTAGAGAAAGTATGTTCTTATGGGGAAGAAAAAGTAAAAGAGTTACTGTCTAATAAAAAAATCATTCGAAACCGATTAAAAATTAATGCCAGTATTCATAATGCTAACATATTTCGAAAAATAAAAGAGGAATATGGAACATTTTATGAGTATTTGAAAGTTTTTACTAAAGGTAACATTATTTATGAAGTAGGGGTTACTAGTTCTGCATTATCCGATGTAATTTCAAATGATTTAAAAAAGCGAGGAATGAAGTTTGTAGGTACTACTATTATCTATTCTTATTTACAAGCAATTGGTGTTATTTATTCTCATGAAAAAAACTGTTTTATGTATAAAAATAAATAACATATTTTCTATGTTGTATCGAATTCTAATACATGTTATTATCATACTAGAAGTATAGTTGAGGAGTGATGGGTATGAAGAATAAAAAAATAACTAGAAAAATAACACAAGGTATGTATGTTCTAACAACAAAAGATGGAGGATGTATCGTAGATGCCGTATCTCAAGTAAGTGCAGGAGAAAATCCTTTAATTGCTGTATCTGTTATGAAAACAAATTATACCAATGAATTATTGAAAAAAAGTAATCAATTTGCTCTTTCTGTATTAGGAAAAAACGCAAATAGTGAAATCATTAAAACTTTTGGAATGCATTCTATGCGTGATATGAATAAATTTGAAAAAATAAAAACTACGGAAATCGAAGGGATAAAAACGATAGATGATTCTCTTGGCTATATGATATGTGAAATAGTCGATAAGATAGAGAATGAAACTCATACCTTATTTCTTGGAAGATTAATCGAAGCCGATGTATTAAAAGAGGAAGAAGCGATGAGTTATTCCTATTATCAAGAACATAAAGAAGAATTATTAAAAGTCACTACAGAAAAAGGGAAAACAGCTTGGATTTGTACGATATGTGGTTATGTTTATTATGGGGAAAATCTACCCAATCATTTTAAATGTCCATTATGTGGTGCTTCTAATGAGGCTTTTGAAAGAAAAGCATAGAATGACAAACAATTTTTACACGATGTTAATTTATTTTACTTGGTTTTTTGTAGGTATCATTATAAAATGTATCTGAGGTGAAGAGATGGCAATTGGTAAAAAAATAGTAAATTTACGAAAAAAAAATAATTTATCACAAGAGAAATTGGCAGAAAAAATTGGAGTTTCTAGGCAAACGGTATCTAGTTGGGAAGGGGATATTACTAGCCCAGATTTACAACAAGCAAGTCTTCTTGCAAAATATTTCCATATCAGTTTAGATGAATTAGTAGATAATCAAATTGAAATAAGTTGTAAGGATAATAGTAAAGATTCCTTACTTCAAGATTTAATTGGGAAGAAATGTTATTTAACATTGTCAGATGATTTCTTTGATTTGAATTTGAAGGATAATACGTTAGTAAAAGTGGTTCGTATTCAAGACGATTTTATGAAGGTAGAAATCGATTCCAAAAAAGAAAAACGTCATAAATTAATCGACATGGATCTCATTCTTTCTATTAAAGTAGTGGAGGAGGAATAAGAATGGAATTTTTAATATTCATGGCTATCATGATTGCTTACTCTAGTTTATCCTCTAAACTGGATAAAATGATGAATTTAATGCCTAATAATCCAAAGAAAAAGAAAAATTTTCCCTCTTTAAATGAAATCAAAGGAAAATATATTGAAATGAATACCACCGATGAACTGAATTTACTCGTGAATGGAAACACAAAGGGGATATTAAAAGATTACAATGATACATGGATTGTTTTAGAAATGACAGGAAAAAAGAATCAAAAAGAACTTTATTATTACCGTCTTACTAATATTACATCCATTGATGTTATAGATAAGAACTGAATATTTAAAAGTTCTTTTTCTTTTGATATAACAAAAATAAAAAAATATAGTGCGGAATGGAAGAAGTAGTGGTATAATATAGGATATTTACAAAAGCCAATCCCTATTATCTTAGGGGGAATAAAATAAAACGAGGAGGATTCATATGAAAAAAAAGGAAGCAGCGGAAATAGCCATTCAAAAATCTCAGTTGATTATAGAGTATATCACCCAAATATTATCGGATGAAAGAAAAGTAAATGCTAGTATGAAATTTTTATTAGCCGAAGTGAATCATCAATCGATGTTTATCTTAGATATCTATGTTCCAGAAGTAGGTTTTAGCAAGCAAATTGATTTAGAAATTCCTATTGTTCATAAATTAGTCTTATATGAAATATTACTGAATGATCTATTAGATACGTTTATCGAACATGAGACAATGGGAGTAGGGAGATATTATTCAATGAAATCAATGAGATCTAACTTTACAGGAATTGATGCATTTAATGCAAGTGGAAGTCAAATTAAAATTAATTTTAGCTCTAGTGGTACCGATTTCCAAGATGTGATTTCAAGATATGAAGAAAGATATCATGAACTAGCAGAACAAGTATATAAAAAGCAAGCACAAAAAGTAAAGAGAAGGTAGAAGTATGGCAACTACAAAAGAGTATAAGGATTATGTATTAGAAAAATTAAGTATTTTAGATGATATTACTTGTCGTCCTATGATGGGAGAGTATTTATTATATTATCATGGCACTTTATTTGGTGGTATATATGATAATCGACTTCTTGTCAAAATGGTAGATAGTAACAAAAAATATTACATGAAAAGAGAAATTCCTTATCAAAATGCAAAAGAAATGTACCATCTAGAGGAAATGGAGAATAGAGAAATCTTAAAAAGTATAATAGAGGATACTTGCAAAGGTTTACAGTGAAATATCGTAAAACATTGAAAACAAAAAGTGTAAAAAATATTCTTTTACTGTAAATGAAAGTGTCTAATTTTCTAAATAGATTTTTATAAAAATAGGTAATTTTTTTGGTGGTTAAAAGAAGAAATATTATTTCTACTAGAAGTCTAATGTTAAGATGTTTTGCGAAAGTTCCAAAATGATTTGGTAGACTATTTTTCCATCTTTCTTTACACTTGTTTTGGAAAGGAGGGATAAAATGAAGCTAGGAGAGAATCTTTTTCATCTAAGAAAAAAGAATCATCTTTCACAAGAGGAATTAGCAGAAAAAATAAAAGTAACGAGACAAACCATTTCAAACTGGGAATTAGGAGAAACAGCACCAAACCCAGAACAGTTAAAACAATTATCAAAAGAATTCAACATTAGTATTGATGAACTTTTAGATAATGATATTAGAAAGGTAATAGAAGAAAAGATAAGTAATACAGAAAAGTTAGCTGGAATGATAATAAAAATATTAAAAGCGATTGGAATTGCAATTTTGGTATTGTTTATGATTGATATTTTTTACTTCTTCTTGTTTACTTTTGTTAAGTTTACTAATTATGATCATGGTACCAAGAAGAAAACTTCTATCCGTTGTACTTTTCACGAAAAAGAGTATTCCTATGAGCTGACTTATTTTGAAGAATCAGGAAAAATAATAGAATCTAGCGGGGATTCCTATCTAATCCATATTACTAATACCAAAAATGTGGATAACAGTTATCAATTAATGGATCAAATAGATGCCTATATCAAAAATAATGGTGGTAATTGTAACAGAAAAGATTTAAAATAAGAAGAGAAAGTAGGGATGAGATATCGAAGAATTATTTATCAGTATGCTGAATAAAAATGCAAAAGAAAGTGAGTTTCCAAAACTTCCTGTTGATATTTCTAAAAAAATAGTTGCTAGTCATGTGGAAATAGAAGAAAATGATACGAATTTTACCACTATTTCTTTAGAAGATTCTATGGATATGATATTCGATTTTATTCGTTGCCTACCAATCAAATACCAGAAGAAGATACTAGAAAGAGTAAGAGATAAAGAAAAAATGGAGTTTATCAAAGATGAGGTAGAAGGATTAAGAGATAATCCTTCTAGAATGGATGAAGAAAGTAAAAAAATAGAACTTTTTTATCGAAATAATATTGGGGATTCTTTCAATATTCTTCATGAGATATGGCATGCTATCTTCTTAGAGAAAGAGGTGGATACCGAAAATAGGTTGTTAGAAAATCCAATTCTTTTAGAATATGAAATGTATATTTTTCTAAAACAAAGTGGGAGATACCAAGAGTTAGAAGAAGATATGGACCGTTATATACAATATCGTTATCAAGAAGCGTATCAATATGCATTAGAAATTTTATTTAAAAACGATTTAATTGCTTTATATCAAAAAAATCAAACACTGAATAGGAATATCATAGAAAGCCATATGAAACAACTAACTTCCTATCAAGAGGAATATAGAGAGTATTATGAGGAAAAATTTAATTTTGTAGAAGGTGGGCATGTTTTGGATTCTTCCTTATTATTTCAATATATTTTACCCACTTATCTTGCACCTACTATCCTAAAAGAGGATGATAGCATTCCTAAAATTATCCAGATTTCAGAGAATTTTTTAACAGATAATAAAATTCTAGATAAAGTAATAGGGAGTATAGAAGATGATAGAATAATAGATTGCTATAAAAAATTTCATGAAAAATTAATGCCTTTGAAAACGGATAAAAAAAGAAAATAATATTTACCATTAATAGAGAACAAAAACTAGAAAATAATGTTATAATATATATGGAAAGGATGATTGAAATGAAGAAGCATAAATATAAAATGGCTAGCTTATTTGCTGGTATTGGAGGAATAGATTTAGGTTTCAAAAAGGCTGGTGTAAATCCAATATGGGCTAATGAAATAGATAAGTATTGTGCAATAACATTCACTGCAAATCATCCTGATACTAACCTTATAGTTGATGATATTTGTAATATAAAAGGAAAAGATATCCCTAAAATAGATATATTAACTGGTGGTTTTCCTTGTCAACCTTTTTCTATTGCAGGCTATAGAAAAGGCTTTGAGGATGATAGAGGAAATATGTTTTTCCAAATAATGAGAATTATAAAAGAAATGGAAGAAAACAATAATAAACCAAGAATAGTATTTTTAGAAAATGTAAAAAATCTTAAAACACATGACAATGGTAATACATTCAAAGTGATAAAAGAAACCCTTGAAAAACATGGTTATTATGTGACTGAAAAAGTATTAAATACATGTGAATATGGAAATATTCCCCAAAATAGAGAAAGAATTTTTATTGTTGGTTTTTTAAATAAAAAAGAATATGAAAAATTTTCTTGGAATAATATTCCAAAAATAAAATTAACAAATAAAATTGAGAAAGTAGTTGATTGGAATTTAGAAGTAGAAGAAAAATATAAATATGGTCCAGATAAAAAGTGTTATAATTTGCTAAAAGAAAGTATTATAGAAAAGAATACTATATATCAATACAGACGAGTATATGTTAGAGCAAACAAAACAGGAGTTTGCCCAACGTTAACAGCAAATATGGGAATGGGAGGGCACAATGTACCATTAATACTTACAAATAATAATGAAATTAGAAAATTAACACCTAAGGAATGTTTGTTACTTCAAGGATTTCCCCAAAATTTTATAATTCCTGATGAATTATGTGATTCAAATGTGTATAAACAAGCTGGAAATGCTGTCTCCGTTGGGATAATAGAAAGAGTAGCAAAAGAAATCTTAAATTCAATGGAGGATTAGAATGAATATAAAAGAGTTTGTAGAAGAAAATATAGTAGAAATTAATAGTTACATCAGTAACTTTAAATCAGACAAAAAAAGAGAATACACTGATATAGATATTAAAAATTATTTGAAATCAAAAATTTTTGATGAATTGTATATGGAACCAAATAATAGAGAAGAAATCATAAAGGAATTTGCAAAATATGATTATAGAAAAAGTAATATAGAAGAAATTGCTAATAAATACATTTATTATAAGCAAGATTTGCTTAAACTTATAGAACAAACAATATTTTCAGAAGTAAATATGAAAGTAGAAGAGAATGAAGTCGAAATAGTTGATTCGCTGGTAACAAATATTTTTAATACAATTGGTATAGAAGAGGGAAAAAAACGCTATGTTGTTAGCGATTTAAAAAAAGTTTTAGCCAAGAGTTTATTTATTGCATCAACGAATGGCTTTCCAACAAACTTAATAAATGTTGAAAGTGGTATAATGACTGCTAATGCGGGAGATTCAGCACAATTCTTATTCTTATCAAGAGCAATTCTAGCAGGGTATAATGCCTCAAATGTAGATGTAAGATCTAGTAGGTATGATACAATAATAGACTATAAGGGCAAACTTTTAAAAGTACAAGTAAAAGGAATAAGTTCTGATATAATAAGTTTTAAAGATAGAGATAGAGGTGGGCAAGGTATCGATCATACTCATGAAAGAAATAAAGGAAAGAGAATTACCAGTAAAGATTGTGATATTTATGTTGCAGTAGATAAGCAAGTTGGAATTTGTTATATAATTCCAATGAATATAATAGATACATGGCCTTTTGAAAAAATAATTTCTGTTAAGACAAGCGAGTTGGCAGAATATAAAGAAAATTGGAAGATAATTGATTCAATGGCCTTAATTTAATGGGAGTAGTTGCCAATCACACCTGTATTAGTTTTATAAAATAAAAAAGTCGCTTTTCCTTATTCTATTTTGATTCTGAATTTTGATTTTCATTATTATTTATAATTTGAAAAAGATAGGAGTATTTTTTTCAACCACACTTACTAGTAAAGATTGTAATTTTTTGACCTTGAGGCTTAAGTGAATTATAAAAGATGAGAGAATAATAGATTGCTATACAAAATTTTATGAAAAATCAATGCCTTTGAAAACGGATAAAAAAAGAAGATAAAGTCTACAAATGCTAGAGAACAAAACTTAGAAAATGATGTTATAATAGTAGTGATAAAGAAAACGAGGTATCAAAAATATGAATATGTATGAAGTGATTCTAAACAATCAAGAGTATTTAAAACTAACTGAGAAAATAGAAAAAATAAAGTTTATTACTAATGGTAAATGGGATTGGGAACATGGATTAGGTCATTACCAAAGAGTGGCTTCTTATATGAAAACAATTTTAGAACAACTAGATGCTGATGAAAGAACGATAGAACTTGGTATGGTAGTAGCTTTATTACATGATATTGGTCTTAGTGAAAGTGGTCCTAATAAAATAGATCATGCCTTAATAAGTAGTAAAATGTTTCGAAAGTTTTTAAAAGATACCGATATTACTCCTTCAGAAGAAGCCATGATAGAGCATGCCATTAAAGACCATTCCAAAGGATTAGATATCCATTCACTAATTGATCTTGCTTTGGTTTTAGCCGATAAATTAGATGTTACTTATCATCGAACAATCAATTCTAGTATTCAAGATAATTTAAATAAAGAATTTCAGAAGATAAAAAAAGTAGAAATTGAAATTACGAATCAGGATTTAATAGTAAAGTATAAAGTGGAAGGTAACTTTGATTTTAGTGTTGTGAAAGAATGGGAAAAGATGATAACCATTCCTAAAAAAGCAGCCTCTTACTTAAAGAAAAACTGTATTTTTATGGTAAATAATGAAACAGTGAATCCTTTTGATGAATAAGAGAAAAAGGAAAATAAAAGGAGTTATTGATGAAGAAAATAGTATTAGCAACCAATAATAAAAATAAGTTAAAAGAATATCAGCAAATATTAAAAGATTATGAAATTATGACATTAGAAGATATTCATTTTTATAATGAAATAGAAGAGACAGGAGATACTTTTTTAGAAAATGCTTTGATAAAGGCAAAAACGATTCATCATTATTTAAAGAAAATAGATAAGGAATATATCGTTGTTTCCGAAGATAGTGGTTTGTGTGTAGATTCTCTAAATGGGGCTCCTGGAGTTTATAGTGCTAGATATAGTGGAATGCATGGGGAGGATCAAAAAAATCGCGATAAGTTGAGAAGAGAACTAAAAGGTAAGAAAAAAGAGGCTTCTTTTACTTGTACGATTGTCGTTTACTATCCAAATGGAGAATACCAATCTTTTGTTGGCAAAACAGAAGGGAAAATAATGGAAGAAGAACTTGGAAAGAAAGATTTTGGATACGATTGCATTTTTTATTCAAAGGAATTACAGAAAACGTTTGGAGAAGCAAGAGAAGAAGAAAAAAACAAGGTTTCTCATCGAGGTCGTGCGATACAAAAAATGAAAAAAAGTCTTTGTATGGAATAAATAATTTATATTTAAGAAAAAAATAAGTTATAATAAAAGGAGGAAGGTGTTATAAATGTTAGAAGGTAAAGTTGCTTTGATAACTGGTGGAACAAGAGGAATTGGCTTAGAAGTAGTGAAATTATTTAAAGAAAATCAGGCAGAAGTGATTCTTTTTGGTTCTAGAAAAGAATCCGTTGAGAAAGCAATCAATAATTTAAAAAAGGAAGGATTAGAAGTTTTTGGATATTACCCCAACTTAAGTGATTATGAGGAAGTTTCTAAGACGGTAGATGAAATTAGAACCAGGTTTGGGCATATTGATATTTTAGTAAATAATGCAGGAATTTCTGCTAATAAAAAAATAGAAGATACGACCTCTGAAGAATTTGAAAATATTATGAATTTAAATGTGAAGGCAATGTTTCATATGATAAAAGCAGTAACTCCTATTATGAAAGAGCAAAAAGGAGGGGTAATTTTAAACACTTCTTCCATGGTAAGCATTTATGGGCAACCATCTGGTATTGGATACCCAACCAGTAAGTTTGCAGTTAATGGTCTTACAAAATCTTTAGCACGAGAACTAGCTCCCGCTAATATTAGAGTAAATGCAGTAGCTCCTGGTATTACTAATACCGATATGGTGAAAAATCTTCCAAAAGAAATGATTGAACCTTTAATTAAAACGATTCCTCTAGGAAGAATTGGAGAACCTCGTGATATTGCAAATGCTTTCTTGTTTTTAGCAAGTGATATGGCAAGTTATATTACAGGAAATATTTTATCAGTAGATGGTGCAGCAAGAAGTTAGAAGAGAAGATGTTTTATAACGTCTTTTTTTATAGGAGTCTATATCTGGTATTTTTTAGTTAAAAAACACATATTTTATAATAAACCTTACCATTGGTATTCATAAATTTTAGAAAAAATTGTATAAAAAACATCACGATACCCCAATATAAAGGTGACGAATTTATTTGACATTTTGGGATAAATTTGTTAAAATATATAACCAATCACATGGATAAGAGGTGTTAAAATGTTTTATAACGAAGAAAAAACAATAAAGATGTGTGAAGAAGACCCCTCCCTGATTTTTGAATTGATGAGGGAAGGACATTTTGAATTTGTTGAGGAATTATTAGATAAGCAAGTAGTAGATATTAATACGCTAGATGAATCATCAAATGATGTTATCACTAGACTTCTACGTGCAAAGCAATATCATTTAGTTTTAAAATATATGAAGAAGAAAACATGGGATGTCAATCATCAAAATATCGATGGAAATACCTTTGCTCATTACTTAGTTTCTATTCACTATGTACAGGTATTAGAAATTATCAAAGAATTAAAGAAGAATAGAAAGTTTAAACCTAATATTAAAAATAAGAAGGATGAAACGATTCTTGATAAATCCATCAATGAAAACTATATTTATACCACATTAAAAATATTAGAAGATAAACGGTTTCATAATATTGATGTTACTTCTTTTCAAAAACTTGTTAAGACGTATATTAAAAATCCTGCTTATGGTAGACATTCTAAACTGGATAATTTAACGTTTATTGTGAATACATTAGAAGAAAAAGATAAATTACTTCCTAATGTAAAAAGTCTTGTGGATGAAATAAGTGATAACATGGAAATCATCAAGACTGATATTTTAAAGAATAAATTTCGTAGACTAGAAGGATTAATTAATGAATTTGTGTAAAGTAAAATTCATAATAATTTACTTTTAAAAGTAATAAGTATGGTAGTATTGGTATCTGATTACCAATATTTTCTTTTTGTTGAAAAAGTGTATTTTTGTGAGTATAATAGAGTAGATATATATTTTGGAGGGATAAAATGAATAAAATCGAATATCAAAGTGTAAAAAATAATACAGATTATATGATGTGTCATTTGAAATCTCAATTAAGTTCACTGTTATTAAAAACTTCAGTTAATATTCCAGAGGATATTAGAAAAGAAATAAGAAATATGAATGAGAAGGCAATAGAGTATGAGCTTAAAACAGGTGAATTTGTATCGATTGTAGTATTTCGAAAAGATAGTATATTAGGACAATTTATGGAAGAAGATAAATATGGCATCTTCCAGAATATGGATTTTGAAATTACTTATAATAAGCTGGTGGGAGCCTTAAAAAGGGCAATGGATAAGAATGAGATGCAATTGATAAATGTCTCTCTTCTACCACTATTTATGTCAGAATCGGAAAAAGAGTTTCAAGAATTATTATGTGATAGTGGCGATGTTGTGAAGAACTTTATTTTAGAAAGTGATAATATTACTGATTATATTGATAAAATAGACAATAGAAGAATTTTTTATATAGTATACGAAGAAGGAAACTTTGAAAAAAGAGATTTTAGTGAGCTTTCCCCAAAGAAAATGGTAAAGAAAGCAGAGTAGGAAGGTAGTGAAAGTATGAATTTACCCGATTATAAAGAAGCAAGAAAGAGAGAAAAGAAAGACTACAAAGTAGTAAATTATGAAATAGATAAAAAACTTATCCACAAATTTTGTGGAAAAACCTATTTTTTAAAGACTTATGGATGCCAAATGAATGAGCATGATAGTGAAAATATAGCTGCGATGTTAGAAAGCTTGGGTTTCAAAAGAGTAGATAATTATATGGATGCAGATTTAGCCCTATTAAATACTTGTTCCATTCGAGAAAATGCTCATAATAAAGCCTTTGGAATGCTTGGAAGACTAAAGCATGTAAAAGAGAATCTCAAAAAAGATTTGGTTGTTGGTATCTGTGGCTGTATGGCTCAAGAATCTGGTGTTGTAGAAGATATTTTAAATCATTATCAGTTTGTTAATTTTGTTTTTGGTACTCATAATATCAATGAACTACCACAAATTGTATTCGATGCCATGAAAAAAGAGGAACAAATCATCGAAGTTTATTCCAAAGAAGGCGATTTAATGGAAGAAATGCCAGTAAAAAGAGATCATCCTCATAAAGCTTATGTCAATATTATCTATGGTTGTGATAAATTCTGTACGTATTGTATTGTTCCTTTTACAAGAGGAAGAGAGCGAAGTAGAAGAAAAGAAGATATCCTAAAGGAAGTTGAAGATTTAGTAAAAGAAGGCTATCAAGAGGTTACCCTTTTAGGACAAAATGTAAATGCTTATGGAAAAGATATTTATCAAGATTATGGGTTAGGAGAATTATTAGAAGAAGTATCTAAGACGAATATTCATAGAATTCGCTTTATGACCTCTCATCCTTGGGATTTTTCGGATAGCATGATTGAAAAAATTGCAAAATATGAAAATATCATGCCTCATATTCACTTACCTATTCAGTCAGGAAGTAGTAGAATTCTAAAAAAGATGGGGAGACGATATACCAAAGAAGAATACTTAACTCTTTTTCATAAAATAAAGAAAACCATCCCGAATGTCAGTATTTCTACAGATATTATTGTAGGATTTCCTGGAGAAGAGGAAGAAGACTTTTTAGAAACTTTAGATATTTGTAAATATTGTCAGTTTGATAATGCTTTTACTTTTATTTTTTCCAAAAGAGAAAATACTCCAGCTGCGAAATTAAAAGATACCACTACCAAGGAAGAAAAAGAAGAACGTCTTCAAAGATTAAATGAAGTAGTAAACCATTATTTTCTTGAGAATAATAAAAAATTAGTCGGAAAAACAGTGGAAGTACTAACCGAAGGAGTTTCGAATAAACCTGGTATGTATTATGGATATACGGATACGAATAAACTCATTAACTTTACAGGAGAAGGAATAAAAGTTGGAGATATGATAAAAGTTGAAGTTACGGATGCGAAAACATGGAGTTTAGATGGCTGTGCAAAAGTTGTTACAAAAAGTCGATGATTTAATTTTCTTTGTCAAGGAAAGTAGGGAATACCAACTATGTTTAAAAGCAAAACAAAAGATGAGGGAAAATGAAGAGTTAATGCAGTTAATAGAAGAAGTAAAATCACTTCAAAAACAGTATATTCGTAGTAATAATTCGAAAGTAATAAAAGAAATGTTAGAGGAAAAGCTAGAAGCTTTAAATGAAATCCCTCTTTTTGTAACTTATAATCAAAATTTAGAAGTAGTAAATCAAAAATTACAGATGATTCAAGAGGAATTCAATGATTATTTTGATTCTAAATTGAATAAGAGTATTTAAAAGAAAAATGGATAATACTAATCATAGGTGATTGTATGAAAAAAAGAAGTTTACTTCCTCTTTTCCTATTTTCTATGATTGGATTAGCTGTTTTTTTTGTGAATATGGATATAAGAAGTCATTTTCATCGCTTCATAAAGACAAAGGATAATATTGTATTATATGATAAACAGCATAAAAAGGTGGCAACACTCTATCAAGGTCTTACTTTTGACTTAGAAGAGAAAAGTAAAAATAATACTTATTTTAAACTGAATAGTCTACCATACTATGTATATTATAAAGATGTAGAAAAAGAAACAAAGAAAAAACAAAAAGAAAAAAAGAATTATTTAGTATTTAATCAAAATATAAAAGTTGCTAAAAATACGGTGTTTTATAGTTTAGATAATCAGAGAAAAATAAAACTAAAAAAAGAGATGAGTATACCAATTGAATATGTAGATGATCAATATTACTATGTTAATTATTTATATAATTTATTAAAAGTGAAGAAAAAAGATGAAAAATTAACCGAAAAAAAGAACACTAACAAGAAAGAAGCTTCTTATGTCAGTATTCTCCATTATGAAAAAATAGAAGAAAATAGGAAAGATAACAATAGTGTAGAAAGTAAGGTGGTAGAAGAGCAACTAGAAACATTAGATAGATTAGGATATTATTTAATTAGCATGGATGAGTATAGGAATTATTTAGAGAATAAGATAAGATTAAAAGAAAAGGCTGTTTTAGTAACCACCACCAAAGAAAGTAATTTGGAAAAAATAAAGAAAGAGTTTAGAGATAAGATAGAAGTATTAAAAGAAGATTCTATTCTATTTTTAGATTCAAATCAAAAGTCTACTAGGGAAAATAGTAAGAAATGGCATAACAGGTATCAGGTAGATGGTAGTACTTCTTTGGAAGATTTTCAAAAGATGTTAGAAGGAGAAAGTGTAGTAAAAAATCCTGCTACTAAAATACCAGTACTTAATTATCATTTCTTTTATGATGAAAGTTTAGGAGAAGGTTGTAATGAGTCAATTTGTATGGATGTGAAAAATTTCAAAGAACAATTAAATTATTTAAAAGACAATCATTATAAAACACTTACCATGGAAGAATTTAAAAGATGGATGTATCATGAGATAGAACTTCCTGAAAAAAGTGTGTTAATTACGATAGATGATGGTGCTTTAGGGACAGGAAAGCATAATGGCAATAAATTAATTCCAATTCTAGAAGAATATCGGATGCATGCGACTTTGTTTTTAATCACAGGATGGTGGGATATTGAAAATTATCGTTCTAATTATTTAGAAATCGAATCTCATACGTTTGATATGCATACTTATGGGGAGTGTGGAAGAGGGCAATTAATCTGTGAAAGCAAGGAGAATGTGATTCATGACTTAAAAAAATCGATTGATGTTACGAAAAGTACCAATGCTTTTTGTTTCCCCTTTTATAATTATGATAAGAAATCAATAGAAGCGGTACAAGAAGTTGGATTTCAATTAGCTTTTGTTGGCGGTTATCAAAAAGCAAGTAGAGAAAGTGATAAATATAAAATACCAAGATATCCTCTTTATCAAACGACTAGTTTAAAAGAATTTATTAATATCGTAGAATCATAACATATTGGTGTAGATTATAATTTTAATAAATCGTTAAAACTATAAGTGTTTCACTATAATAATACAAAGTATTACATTGTATTGACAATAAATTATAATAATCTTATAATTTATTTAGAAAAGAGGGATATTATGGAACAATCGACATTAAGTGTAAGAGTAGACAGTAATGATAAAAAATGCTTTGAGTTGTTTTGTAGTAATACAGGTATGAATGTATCTACTGCAATTAATATGTTTATAAAAGCTGTCTTACGAGAACAAAAACTTCCGTTTGAAGTGAAGACAAGTACTTTTGATAATGAAATGTATTCTAAATTATTAGAAGCAGAAAAAGAAATGGATGTTAGTTCAAAAAGATATACATCGGAAGAAGTATTAGAAAGTATGAAAAATAGAATAAGGTAATCGGTATGTACAAAATAGAATATTTAAAACTTGCGAAAGAGGATATGGAGGGAATCATCTATTACGTTAGTCAGCATTTACGAAATAAGACAGCTGCATTAAATTTAGCCAATGACTTTATAAAATGCTCTAATAATATTTCAGAATTTCCTTATGGAAATACAGAATATATATCTACCCAACCTTTAAAAAATAAATATAGGGGTGCTAAAGTGAAAAACTTTATTATCTTCTATACAATAAATGAAGAAAATAAGACAATTACGATAGTAAGAGTACTATATCAAAAAAGGAATATAGCAAATTGGTAACTGGCCATGCCCACGTACTTTCAGTGCGTAAATTCTT
>CAJUIY010000026.1 GCA_910586865.1 uncultured Bacilli bacterium | reverse complement strand
TATATTATAAGTCTTTAATAACTATCTTGTTTTTAATTCATTATTTTGTCCTGAAGAAAAGCACTAATAAAGGTAACTGTTCAGGCCCTAACTAATGAAAATTAACTAAATATTCCACCATTCCATATAAAATAAGATAATTGTTATATTTATGATCTTAATACCTTAATCTAATAATCAAGTAAGAAAATCGTTGAAACTCTTATTTTATAAGAAAACTAGTTTTTTATGTTATCATAGTCTGAACTGTTACTAATAAAGCCCTTTAACTTTCTAAATAAGGATACAATGTCCTAGTAACTTTTAAATAACCTAAATGAGTTAAATGAATTCCTTCTAATGTATATTTTAATGCCATATTCTTGTTTTCATCCAATAACTCATCATAAACAGGAATATAAGTATAATGTTCTTTTTCACACAATTTTTCTATTTTTTTATTTAAATCCATAATCGCCTCATTTGTTCTTTTGCCTACCATAACATGATTTATTTTTTCATTATCACTACGATTAACTGGATAAACAGATTGTATATAAATCTTAGTAGTAGGTCTATCTTTTAATATCTCTTTTGTTATTTTAAAAATATTATTTATTATATATTTATTATCTCTGTCTATTTCAATATCATTTGTACCAATTAATAAAAATACTTTGGTAGGATTATAGATAGATACCATTTCTTTTATATTTGATAAAATATTATCTGTTGTATACCCAGATACTCCACTATTAATTACTGGTAAATTATCATATAACTCTTCTAAAGGATACATCTCTGTAATAGAGTCTCCTAAAAATACAAAATTATCATTTGGTTTTGTATAAATATCATATGGATTATTTTTTGTTCTTTTATGAGGAGAATAAATATAAAGTAAATAAGATAAAATACCTATTATCACTACTAAGAGAATAATCACAATAATAAAAGAGATACATTGGTTTCTATGTTTTTCTTCTAATTTTTCATTACGCTTCATTTTATCATCCCCTGATAGTTCATTATCATATCACAAATCTTTAGAAATAGAAAGATTTTTGGAAATAAAAAAAAGGAACTGTTCTTATTCCTTTATTTGTTCTGCATCTACTCTAATATTCGTACGGAAAAGCGTTGACATTACTTCATTATCTGCCGTATCACTAATCCAAACTTTTAGTTCATATTCATTCGTATCTCCAACATCTAGCGTCCCCTGATCTAATATTCTATAATGATTTGAATCATGAGTGGTACTAAGTAATGCTGGCTCCATCGTCGTATGATTCTTCGTTAACTGATATTTTAAAAGTTCATCTTTCATTCTCACTTCACTACTAGGAATCTCCATATCCTCTAGATAAATGATATAATTACTGGTGATACTTCCATTATTGGTAACACTAAAAGTATACCCCTTTTGCTTTTTACCATCTTCATCCGTAACAGGAACTGCCTCTTCTAATTGAATCCCATCCTGTAAGGATTCCCCTATTTTTACAGATAAATTTCCAACAACGATATCATTATCTTTCGTACCATTTATTTGAAAAGCAAGCCATGCATAGGTAGCGGATATCAAAAGAATCAATCCTATTAAAACAAAGATAATAGCGAATTGATATGATTTTTTATTTTTTACATTCTCCATACAATCACCTTATATTCATTATACTTTAAATCATATAGGAACGCAAGTCCTCTCTTTTATTTATTTTTTCCGAATGAGATAGAAAATAAAGAGATAAATTTGGAAAATTCATATAGTATAATATTACATTTATTAATTGCGAAACTTTTTCCTATCGCTTTACCACCAATCGTTAATGAGGAGATTACAGCTGTTACCAGTAGTGTAATAATAAGTTGATTTCCACCAATTGATTGATAAAGCAAAAGAGAAATTGTAATGGCACAAGACCCAGAAATAACACCACAGATATCGCCAATCACATCACAACAAAAACTAGATACCTTTTCACTGTTTTTGATAAATTTAATCGCAATATCCGCACCACTAACCTTTCTAGAGTTCATAGAATGAAACACCTTTTGATCCGCTGTTGTCACACTAACTCCAATGATATCAAAAAGCACTCCAACAAAAACAAAGAAAAGTGTAACGATGATACCTAGTAATAAACTAAGATTAGGAATCGTTGTTTCAGATACAAAAGATAAGGCAAAAGAGATAGAGAAAGAAATAAGAACAATGGTTACAATCCACTTCTTATCTACAAACTCTTTCTTTACTTTTTCCTTTCTTCTTGTTTGGACAATTAAATTATATAATTCTGATAATTTTTTCTTCTTTTTCTTTCTAAAAATCATGTCATCCTCCTATTTATTATTGTATCACTGAAATACAAAAAAAAGAAGTATATAATATACCCCTTTATCGATGGCTGTTAATATAGTAAACTTTGAGTCTTAGGTCAAGTAGGATTTCCCTGATTTCTACAAATCCGTTACCAGAAATGCGGTTCCCCTTTAAAGAAATCAATATGTCGTTACCTAAACATATGACTTGATTACCACTTAGTACCCACTGCAATCCCATATTAACATCACTCTAGGAGATTTCCTCACCAAGCTTTATTATTAATTCCTTTTTGCAATTATAATTTCAAAACGCAGAGTTTATTAGAGTTGGCCACCTTAATAAATCCGATCATCTATCCCAATATAATCACTCAGGACAAGCTACACTACACATAACTTTCGCCACAATGTAGGTTCAAGCCTAAATCGTAATAAGTCCATCAGTTTTTCACGTATAGGCTTACTACAAGTTTAGGTCTCCACGAAGTACAGGGTCGTTTATCGTATGCCATTACGAGCGCCCTATACCTCTTCCCCCCAGCATCCACCCCAAACTGGGCGTAAGAAGCAAACACCAGAGGTTTCACAGATATGCTCTTTAACGGTTGTTTAATCCCGTCTTCATAATAAAGTAATTGACTAGAATAGTGTGCCATAATCAAATTACTAGCAAATTATATCATAAATTCGTAATTTTGTCAATTTCTATTTCGATTAACTAGCTCTTACTAAATCAATATACCAATTTATTTTAGATACCCATGTTTTACTTTCTGCATATCTAGGACCTATCGTTTCAACGGTATTAAGTCCTCTAGAATAGTAACGATAATATAAGTTCTCGATATGTCCTACAATACCATCTTCCAAACTAGCGTAGTATTTATAACTACCCCCACCACAACTTGGACTTCCTTTTTGTCCTCCAACATTGTTACATTTTACTACAAGATTACTACATTTATAACGGCATCCTGTCTCATGTAACATAATCGCAGTAGCAACATAAGGGTCTACGCCTAATTCGATACATTTCGTGGCAATGATATTCCCTTTCCCTTGTAAGTAAGAGGTTCCTAAACTCCTATTTAACTTATCACTTAATTCTTCGATGGTCATCCCCTCATATACCTCAACACGTGGTGGGATATATTCCGCTTGAGGAGCTTGCTCCATCGACAACTCTTTAATACCTACAGTAGTATCATTCGATATTCCCGGGTTATCAATGACTTGTACTTCTACTTCTCTATTAGAAGAAGACATATTAATGACATTTATATTCGAACTTTCTGTTTTTATATTTTTACTTTTAAAAATATGATTATCCTCTAGAATTAGAGCAACCGATATCATCGTAATACCAAGAACTACTAAAACTAGACTCATTAACTTCTTTTTTATCAATGAAATTCACCTCTAATTAATAAAATTAATTATCAATATACTACCATAAATACGATATTTAGTCAATTTACAGCCTCTCTTGTAAAAAGAAATTATATTAAATGTCAATTCAAATATACTTGACACATCACTTCTATTACTACTATATGAGAGAAGGAAAAAAATATTTCCACTTCTATTGAATTCGAAAAGTATAACTAGATTTATTCTTTATGAAATAATTCGATAATAAGTAGAAAAGAAGGGTTACTATACTAGTACTTAAAAATAAGAATTCCGCAGAAATTGGTATTCTAATTAGAATAAGACAAACAAGAAAAGCGATAAAATGACAAAAAGAATAAGAAAAACGAACCATTCTAAACTCACTATTATATGGCTGAAATAAATAATAGGTCATTAAGTAAAAGATAGAAAAAAACATACTAAGTATAAGACTAGTTAAAAATAAGAAAAGGAAAGAAACTACCGAATAATTTGTGAATAAATAACCATATAGTACTAGCAAGATTCCGATAACAAAAGCAGGTAATAAGTTAATCAAGGTAACAGTTTTCAATCTTTTTTGATACATTCCTGTAATAACCTCCGAATTTCGATAGAAGTTATACCGAAGCAAAGCATGATCACAATTCATAAACATAGCTTGTGTAATCATACCTCCTCTATTAATAAAATACAAAAAGAGAATAAGAGTTCCTAAATCCTTTTTAAAAAAGAAGGATACGTTCTTTACCATATCTTGGTTCTTTTGAAAATAGAAAATCCCAATCATACCTAGTATCATAAGAAATACAGAAATCTTTATGGAACTATTTAATAAAATATTTTTATGCCTTTCAAAGAAAATCGTATGAATCAAGTCATATCCTTTTTTATTTTTTAATTTATCCGTAGTGATTTCTTTTTGTTTGTCTTTCACTTCTACCAAATCTTTTGTTTGGAAATTAGTACTTTTAGAAAGTACTCTTGTACGAAGAATCTCTTTTACAATACATAGATAATTTTGATAAGTAAACAAGTAAAAAAGACTATAAATAAAGAACAAGAAAAGAAAAATCGTAATAAAAGGATAAAAGTTACTAGGAATAAAAATTGAAAAATATGGTAAGAAGGTAACAGCAAGAAGCGTAATAACAATGGAAAAATAAAGTACATAATTTTCTGGTATTCTAATTTTCGTCTTAGCATAATATTTTAAATTAATCATCTCTCCTATTATCTTAGAAAAAACGGAAATAGCAGGTAGAAGAAAGCAAAAAAGAAGATTTTCATTAAGACTTCCAATAAAATAATATAAAAGAATACTATGTATGAAAAAATGAAGGATATTGTTATATAATAAATGACTTAATAGATAGTCTTTCGCATTCATTGATAAAAGGCAAATATTCATATAATGCTTAGAACCTATTTCTAATAAATTGGTATGGATAAACATCCCAATCATAGCAAAGATAACATAAATATGTAAAAAGGTAGGAAATAGATTCTCCTTTGAAAGATACTGACTCATTTTATAAATAACAAAAAGATAAATTGCTTCTGTTAATATGCTCGAGAAAAGGGTTAAGATACTAGAAAGAAAGGAAAGAAAGATTTTGAAACCAGTTTTTTTGTAAAGTGGATGCAAAATTTTATCCAGAAATTTTACTTTTTGAAATGAATAGAGAAAAGAATTAATCGCACTAAAGTAATCAATTTTCAGCGATAAGAAAAAAGTCCTAATCATTAGAATCCCTTAATTCCTTAATAATTTTATCTTTGTATTTTTTGGTATTCAAATCTTTTTTTTCTATTGATTCAAACTTCTTATTTTTTAGCACAATAATCTCATCACATAAATCTAAGGCTAACTCTAGAATATGGGTAGAAAAGATAAAAATATGATCTTTCTTCATTTTTTTAAATAATTCTTTCAAATCTTCTTGCACAACAATATCAATAGAGGTTAATGGTTCATCCAGTAAAATAACCTTAGGATCTTCTATCATAATAAGAAGTAATTGAATCTTATTTTTCATACCATGAGAATAATCTTTTAATAATTTATTTTGATCTTCTTTTGATATTTTTACTAGATTAAAGTAATCATCGATACTCTTTACGTCTTTTATTTTATCTTTATTTACTTCTACAAAAAATTCAATAAACTCTCTTCCTGTTAAAAATTCAGGAACAATAGGTGTAGAGATGACATATCCAATTTCATTAGAAGTTAAGGGGATTTTTCTATCCTCATATTCTAAAGTAATACGACCACTATCTTTTTTTATATCTTCATTTAGGCAATTAAAAAAAGTAGTTTTTCCTGCCCCATTTTTCCCAATCAATCCATATATTTTATTATCCGAAAACGTATAATCAATTTCTTTTAATACTTCTTTTTGATGAAAACTTTTTGATAAATTTGAAACATATAACTTCATAACATCACCCATAAAATTCATTCATTTCTTATTATAAGCGAAAAAAAGAAGAATTCCTAGTAAAACTAAGAATTATTTGTTTGCCATAATCGTAAAGAATATAGTTCCTATTAAAGTCATCCCTATCGTAACCATCGTAAGAATAATCACTAAATAGTTACTAATACCTTTTTGATTGGGGATACTGCCAATGACATCTACTGGTTCCTTCACAGTTTCCTTTATCGTGACCATATCTTTTAAACGATTTGCTAAAGCCATATCAATCCCCATTACGATAAGGCTATCATTATTACTCGTTCTTGCAACAAAGTTGGCTCTATCTCCATCTAGTATTTCAATATTAGAGGAGAATATTTGATTATATTGATTATATTCATGGATAGAAGGAACCAACATATTTTCAATAAATTCATTATTATAAGCAAACTCTCCACTTAACTTAATATCTTCTTGTCCATTTGGACTTTTTAATGATAAAGTACTTCTACATTTGATATGATCGACTATAAATGTTAAAACTAGTGAATTATCACTATTCGAGATAGAATAAAAACTACTTAATGATTTTCGATATTCATTAAAATCTAGCTGTTGAGGCTCTACTGGAATGTTTCCTGTAACATTAACAGGTTGCATATCTTCTTTCATTACTTCTTCTGTAACAACAGAGAATGCTCCACTATCCACTACTTCTACTTGTTTGTTGTTATCGTCATGATTATCATCAAACAACATTTCAATATCATTATTTTCCATATTTATATTCTATGATAAATAGAGTCAGTTGTAAGGGAGAGGTTACAATAATTACTGATTCGTTATTTATCAATTCCTTTATTCGTGATTTTCTCTCCTGTTTTGTAGTGTACTTCTTAAATATTCAAAACTACTTTTGATTCTTCTAGTTTCTTTTTATGTTCTTGTTCTCTTTTTCTTTTTACTTCATCTCTTCGAAATTCTTTCGCTTCTTCCAGTACTCCTTCTTGTCTTCTTCTGGACAAAGCTAATTTCATAAATTGATCACTTCTAACAATAATTCCTCTTACTTTTTTATCATCTTCTTTATAAAAATAGCCCTGATTTGCTAACCCTTCTGATTTTATTTTATTTTCTTGTTCTACTTCTATTGGAGATTCAAAAGAAGTGCTTTCTTCTTTTATTTCATTCTCTGGCTCATTATCAGGTATTTCTTCTTGTTCTATTTCTTCTTCCATATTCTCATCGAGTTCTTTTATAATGGATTGATGATTTTTTAATTTTTGAAATAACTGTTCTGGAACATAGGCAAAAGGTAATTTTTCTTCTTCACAATCTAAATAGTATTTGTCTTGTATCTCATTTTCTTTCTTACTACTTTCTACTTCTAACTTCGTTTTATCTATAAAATTCTGCTCTTCTTCCTCTTCATATAAGTACTCGATGCCTTCAATTAACATTAAAGCAATATTTTTTAAATTAATAAAGTCATCTAAATGCTGATTTCTTAATTTCTCATCCTCAATGGTACCTAATACTTTTTCTTGATTTTCATAAATATCAAAAAGACCGGATTTAATAAGATGAAGAGAAGTTTGGTAATCAAAACTCTTTTCCATCATTATCACCTATGCGTTAGCAATTTCCTTTAAAAGTACTTGAACATTCTTCCACTCTTCATCATCTTCTATTTCATAAAGCTTATTCGTACCATCTTCAGAGACTAATTTTGATATATAAATAATCATATCCCCATTTGGTTGCTTTTCTCCTTTTGAATAAACAAAGTACTGATTCATATGATCCTTACTATTTAAGTAGGTAACTACTTCTACCTCTTGTTCCTCATTATTTTTAGAAACAATCACTATTTTTTCACTACCATCCATAACATCACCCTCTATTCTTATATCAATTATATAATAAAATTACAAATATTACTAGGAAAATTTAAAAAATATAAAATACCTCTCCCTACTTTCCTTTTCGTTTTTTACAGAAACCATTACTATTACTATTTTGAGTCATACTTTCATCTAACAAAAATGCATCAAATTGTTCTAATCTAAAATGAAAAAAAGTATACAAAGAACTCCTATTATCTTCTACAAAATTTTTGCTATCTTTATTTTGTATAAAACAATCTATATATTCATGAAGAGTCATTCCTGTTTCCCAATTCTCCTTATTTAATTTTCCATTATTTTTTATACAAAGAGCAAATGAATCACAATAGTTAAAAAAATCATACTCTTCCATTTCTGAAAAACCAAAGCTTAGTAAATTTTCTAGAAAAATACCTTTTTCAAATTTTTTTAACATATAATAACCAACATTAGAATCATAGGAGAAAAATTGAGATAGTGAAGCATCTATTAGATATTTTCTTCTACTTATCCTATCATTTTTCATGATATTAACTGATAAAATCAAGGAATAATGATAGAGAAAATTTGACAGTATGTCTTGATGTAACTCCTTTTTAATAGAATTAATTTCCTCAGCACTAAATCGGTACATTTCAATATTCGTATATTGATTTAATAAAGTAGAGATAATATCAGTTAATAAAGAACACATACCTGAAAATTCATCATGATGAGAAAGATTCTTAGTTCTTAAAAAGGTCCTTGAAAACTTAATGATACTTCTTATTATGATTTCTAATTCCTCTTCTTTATAATAATCTTTTCTCTTCCCATGTTTCAAAACATCCATTACTTTTTGACGAATCAAATATTCATCCATTAAGGTTGGAGAAATATCAAAACTAGCATCATATAATTTTAACATTTTTATCACCTTTTTCCAAAAACATCATTAAAATTGAAACATTAACCACTCTGGTTTTAGTAGTAAAAGAATGCCAATTAATAACATAATAAGTCCTCCTACAAGATGGGAATACTTTGTATATTTTGTTGAAAAAGCAGTTACTTTTGAAGTTATCATAGCGATAGAAAAAATCAAAATATCATCAATTAGGAAGAAGAAAATATAAATGAAAGTGTAGAAGAAGGCCCCTAAGTTAGATACTTTATTAAGTGCTAAAAGTTGTGTGAAGACAAGGGGAAGACCTGCTGAACAAGCAAGTTCAATTACATTTACACTAATTGCCAGACTAATCACTCCAATGACAGAGAAAAGAAGACTTTTGTTTTTCGTAAATTCTTTTATTTTTGTGATAACTTTTTTGCGTTTTTTATCATCCACTACTTCACAACCACTATCTTTGCTTTTAATATATCCCTTTAGGTTAAGAAAAGCACCTATTAAAGCAACGATTGCAATGATATTACGAAAAATAACAGATGCCATGACACTGATTACAATATGAAACCACGATAACATAATCGCCATATAGACAATCGCCGAAGTAAGTAAAAAGGCAAGTCCTAAAATCCACATTCTCTTTCTATCTTTATGTCCTAGAAGCATACTGATTAAAAATAACAAAATCCACATTGCACAAGGATTAAAACCATCAATAAGGCCAATAATGAAAGCTGCGGTTGGTAAAGATACATTTTTCATATTGATTTTACCAAGGATTGGTACTTTAATAGTAGAGCTTTCATCTGTTTTTTTATCCTCTTCTAGAAATGAATCTGTTATGCTTTCTCCTTCATAAGTTCCATCTTTTATCTGCTTGACATAATCCTTATTATACTTTTTCTTTTCTTGATAAAAACGAATGGCTCGTTCTATCTTTGCTTCCGTTGATTCCGAAAAACCAGATATAGCGGTAGAAGAAATAATAGTAAGAGGAACCGAATTAGCATTGATATCAAATTTTTGTCCAACTCTTTTCATTAAAAAAGCGTTATCTTTATGATTCCATACTTCATAGTCTACTATTTTTAAATTCTTATATTTTTTTTCAAGTTTTTCTAAATATTTTTCTTCTTCCTTACAATGAGGACACCCATCTCCATGAAAGAAATAGAGTTTTACTTGTTCTTTCGCAGAAACATTAGAAAAAATCATAAAAGTAATTAAAATCGTGACTAAATATTGAACTAGTTTTTTCATACTTTCTCTTCCACTTCCTTTAGGATAGAAAGTAATTCACCAGTTGTTTTTTCACCAACAATTCGTTTTACTTCTTTTTCTCTCTTAAATAGAATAAAAACTGGCAAAACATCCCCAACCTCATATTGTTTTACTTCTTCTTCATCCATATCAATATCCAAAGAAACCGTTTCTATCTTTTTTTCTTTTAATACTTCATCCCATCTTTTATTCATAATTAGACACGCACTACACCATAATGCGGTTATTTTAACTACTTTCACTAAAATCTAACTCCTTCATTTTCTTTTGAAATATTTCTAAGAATTTTGTTAACTCCTCTTTTGTTGTCAAATAACTAAGACTAATTCTAAGACTGTTCTCTGCATAACTCTTATTTTTAGTAAAAGCCAAAAGTGCAGACGAATAGCCACCACTAGAACAAGCAGTTTGTGTAGAAAGATAAATATCCTCCTCTTCTAAAGCATGCAGCATCACTTCCGATTTTATATTTTCAATACTAATATTTAAAATATAGGGACTACAATTGGAATTACTATTAATATGAACTCCTTTTATATTCTTTAAGTTTTCTTTTACATACTGATTTAATATCTCTACCTGATTTAATCTTTTTTGACTATCTATAAAAATAAGTCTTAAAGCTTTGGCAAGAGAGGCAATTAAAGCAACGGCTGGTGTACCACTTCGATAAATCGTTGTTGACTTGCCACCATGAATGATGGGTTCTAAAGTAATATTTTCCTTTTTTATTAAACAGCCAATTCCTTTTAGCCCATAAAACTTTTGAGCAGAAAAACTAATTAAATCCACATTTTCTAAATTCATCTCTATTTTCCCAATTGACTGAGTCATATCACTATGAAAAAGAATCTTAGGATAGCCTTTTAAAAACTCTGCTATCTCCTCTATGTTTTGAACGAGACCTATTTCACTATTTACGGAACAAATTGATACCAAAATAGTATCTTCCCTTATTACTTTTTTTAAGTTATCAATTGAAACCAATCCATTCTCATCTAATTCTACAAAATCTACATCGTACCCATTTTTTACCAAATAAGAAATAGGTGCGGTTACGGAAGAATGTTCCAGCCTTGTGGTAATCATATGTCTTCCTCTATTTTGATACTTTTCACATACTCCCTTTATAGCAAGATTATTGGCTTCCGTTGCCCCACTTGTATAAATGATTTCTTTTTCCTTCACACCTAAAAGAGAAGCGATTTGTTCGGTAGATGCTTCAATTAGTCTTTTAGACTCTACTCCCAGTTTATGAAGAGAATTCGGGTTTCCGATATAATTTTTTGATACTTTGACAAAGGTATCCAATACTTCTTCACTAACAGGAGTGGTTGCGGAATAATCTAAATATATCATGTTACCACCTTCCATTATTTATTTTATCATAACTCTTTTTATTGATAAAGTTATTCCAAAGAAAAAATGCCGTTAGGCACTTAATTTTTATCCGTAGAACCAAAGCCACCAGTACGAATTCCTTCCGCATGATCATCATCTGCTATCAAATACTTCATAAAAATAACCTGTCCAATTGCTTCTCCTTTTTTTATTACAATATCTTTGTCTGTCGTATTATAATATTGAAAGAAAAAATGTCCATCATTCGTTTCATTCTCATAATAATCAGCGTCAATAATTCCAATTCCATTTGCCATTTGTAGTCCTTTTTTCGGACCACTACTACGGTTTGCCAACATATACCATTCATCCTCCGCACAGTAAGCCTTTAATCCCGTTGGCACAAGTGTTGGTTTAATCCCAGGTTTAAAAGCGGGAATAAGAGTATCTTCTGCTGCTTCTACATCATAAGCTGCTGCTCTTTTTGTCTTTCTTACTGGAAGATTAATTCCTTTGTCTTCCCATCCTTTCACAATTTCAAATCCTCTTGTTCTCATGTACTACTCTCCTTTACTTTTTTATATTCTTTCAACATATTAAGAATATCACAAACTAACATTCTCATCAATTATCTTTCTAGTAAACTTAGGCTTACTTTTTCTTTTTCTACGGATATATCATCAACATAACAGTCTACAATATCTCCAACCGAAAATAAATCCGATGGATGCTTAATGAAATCTTTACTTAACTTCGATATATGAGCAAGTCCATCATTATGAAGTCCAATATCGATAAAAAGTCCAAAATCTACCACATTACGAACCGTTCCTTGTAATTTATCTCCAATATGTAAATCCTCAATATGTAAAACATCACTTTTTAAAATTGGTTTTGGCATTTCATCTCTAGGATCTCTTTCCGGAGAAATTAAAGCTTTTACAATATCTTCTAGAGTATATTGATCGATTTCTAATTCTTCACTTGTCTTGGTAATATCTAAGTTTTTCATTTTTTCTTTTAAATCTTCACTACCAATATCCTTCGTATTTAATCCTAGACTAGTTAATAACTTAATCGTTGCTTCATAACTTTCTGGGTGAATCGAAGTTTTATCTAGTTCATTTTCTCCATCTACGATTCGAATAAAGCCAATCGCTTGTTCATAAATCTTTGGAGTAATTCCTTTTAACTTTTTAATCTCTTCTCGTTTTTTAAACTTACCGTTATCATTTCGAAAGGTTAGTAATGCATCAATTGCTCTTTTGGTAAGACCTGATACATAAGAAAGTAGACTACTGGAAGCCGTATTAATATTTACTCCTACTGAGTTAACACATTTTTCTACCACAAAGTTCAAAGATTCATCTAATTTTTTCGCAGTAACATCATGTTGATATAATCCCACTCCAATACTTTTTGGATCTATTTTAACAAGTTCTGATAAAGAGTCTTGTAATCTTCTTCCGATACTGATAGCACTTCTTTTTTCTACTGTTAAATCTGGAAACTCTTCTATTGCCAGTTTGGATGCGGAATAAACAGAAGCCCCTGCTTCACTAACGATGATATACTCTACCTCTTTTTTTGCTTCTTTGATGACACTAGCGATAAAAGCTTCACTCTCACGAGAGGCCGTTCCATTTCCAATCGCAATGATATCGATTTGATATTTATCAATTAATTCCAACACTTTCTTTTTGGATTCTTCTATTTTATTATGTGGTTCCGTTGGATAGATAACTGCTATTTCTAAAGGTTTTCCTGTTTTATCAAGAACGGCTAGTTTACACCCAGTACGAAAAGCTGGATCAAATCCTAACACTACTTTTTCTTTCATAGGAGGAGTTAGTAAAAGTTTTTCCACATTAGTAGCAAAATTCTTAATGGATACTTCTTCTGCTACTTCTTTTAATCCCGAGCGAATTTCCCTTTCCACACTAGGTAGTATTAATCTTTTTAAGGAATCTACAATCGAAGATTTTACTACATCCACTACAAAACTATCCTTATTTTTAATTAATCTCTTTTCTAAGAATTCAATAATTCTATCTATATCATAGTCAATACTAACGGATAAAACACCTTCTTTTTCTCCTCGATTGATTGCCATAATTCGATGAGGTTTGGCATACTTTATGACTTCTTGATAATCATAATACATTTCATATGTTTTACTTTCATCTTTTTCTTCGGCCTTTTTCTTTAACTTGGATACTAAAGTTCCATTTTTATAGATAAAATTTCGAATATATTTACGATAAAAAGCATTATCACTAATCCACTCTGCTATAATATATCCTGCTCCTGTTATGGCTTCTTCTGTCGTTTTAACAGCATCCTTTAAATAAGGAGCTGCTAAATTTTCTAGACTACCAGTACTTGGAAAAGACATCATTTTCTTAGCCAGTGGTTCTAAGCCGTTCTTAATCGCTTCTGTTGCTTTTGTTTTCTTCTTTTCTTTGTAAGGACGATATAAATCCTCTACTTCCACTAACTTTTCACAAGAAAGAATGGATGTTTTTAACTCTTCTGTAAGAAGACCCTTTTCATCAATTAAACGAATCACATCTTCTTTTCTTTTTAATAAATTTTCTTGGTATTCATAGACTTCGTTAATTTTACGTATTACCTCTTCATCCAAAGCCCCCGTTGCTTCCTTTCGGTAACGAGCGATGAAAGGAATCGTATTACCTTCACTTAATAATGTAAGAACTACTTCTACTTGTTTCTTACTGATAGCTAGATTCTTACTAATTTCCGATATTATTAATTCATTCATTTTTACACCTCCTATTTATGATACCAAAATAAAAAGCCAATGAAAAGTATTGACTTTTTAGAATATTTATTATTTATCAATTTCAATGACTGCACGTATACCATTATCATTGGTTGTACCTATTTGTGACAAATAAGCTTGAGGTGTCATCCACCAATCATGTTGTGTTCCAGTAAAGGTTGACATAGTATGGTATCCTCCACCATTTGTGCTATCATTCATAGTTCCACCATTTTCAACGGAACTTTGTAAATAATTATACATCCAAATTGGACAACTTGCTGCCTCTGATGGACCAGCACAGCCTGTTATACGAGCTTCTTGTAATGTAATCATTCTTGCTTTTGAAGACCTTTCTGTCAAGGTATATCCTGTTTTCATATTACAAGCTCCAACAATAGAGGCAGAATGACATTGAGTATAGATACTTGCATAATTTGTTCCAGCAAATGTAGAATGAGCTAAAAAGTCCGTTGTTCCCATTGTATATTTTTGCGTTCTTACATTGGTCCAGCCACTAGTTGCGGAATCCAGTGCGTCTAGTGCAGTTACCGGTCCATGCGTATTATCATTACTTTCTGCATACCATGGACTTTTTATGGTATTTTCTCTTTGCTGAAGAGTCATTCTTCTTCCATCATCATGAACAACATAGAAAACCTTATCTTCACTATCGTTTACTGCGTATTTAATAATAGTGCCACTTGGGCAAGTTCCTTTTGTTCGAGTTTCGATACAATTATTTGACTGACAAGTAGTTTCTTCTCCTGTTACACAATAATTGTCGGCTCCCGCAGTTTGATTATAAGTATAGACTGCCTTAATATTCTCATTTTGTGGCTTATTTGCTATGGCATAATAAGTATCACTTTTGGATACGCTAATAGTAGAACCCGAAGGAGTTCCTACACCTTCATACTCATCTGTATTCCAGCCGATTGCTTCATACCCATCTTTTGCAGTAAAGGATGGCAAAGTTATTTCGCATTCCATCGAATCTTCTGCTGTACAGGATAGAGAGGTTGAAGTAAGAGATTCTACTCCTTCTCCTTTTGTAAAGGTTAAGTTAACTGTATTGATTACTTTAACATTTATAATCTTTTTTGCCATACTACTCAAATCAACTACAGTAATAGTAGCTGAACCAGGAGCAACTGCTGTCATAATAGCGTCAGTAGCTGTCTTATCCCCATCTTTCTCAACCTTGACAACACTTTCATCACTAGAAATAAATTTGAACATATCACCTAAATTTGTGCCAGTTGTCTTAATTTTCTTCGTAATTTCATTGCTAAAATCCAACGTTACGTCCTCATTATCAACTTCTAAGTCCCCCACCATAATATCTACTTTTTTTTCTCCATTTCCATTACCAGCATTGTCAAAAATAGAATTTTCAGCTAAAGTTAAACTAGTTTGACCAACTTTTCCCCCCCTTACTATCACTTCGTAATAAGCTTGATCCCCATACCATATCGGAGCTGCTATATTTACAATCTCTAAAATCTCAGGATTCGATATTGGTAGTAATTGGTTAGTTAAATAACTCTCTGCTATATTTACAGGATCCGTACAATATATACCAAGTCTTTTTTCAATACCTTTTCCAATATTGAAATGACTGCCGTATGGCAAAGTCCAAAGTTCTTGAAAATATAAATCAAGATCTAATAAAGTCGGGTCTAAGTAAATTCTACAAGTCGGTCTTGATATGTCTATTCCATAAACACTTAGTTCCTTACTTACAATTTCTCCTTTGCTATCTTTTATCCAAATAACATAGTCTCCATTTCTTTTAAATAGTAATCGACCATCTTCTGCTGAACCTTCTGTTTCTAATTCTTCAATTGTCTTATAATCACTCTCTTCTGGAACTTCTCCATCGGATGTAATAACATAAGTTAATGGGGTATTACTACTTTGTATATTGATATCGTATACTTGTTTCGTACCATCCGATAAATCTTTATTAAATACAAAATTACCACTTACATCAGCATACTTTCTTTTTACAATAACCGTTCTTACTGCACTTGCTGTATTCCCCTCACTATCGATAATTAAGTATTTAATAATTTGAGTTCCTTCTTTTTTGGTATTTACTTCTCCAATAGTAACAATTTTGCTAGTTAAATCTCCATCGATATTATCTTGAGCAATTGCTCCTTGGTCAGTATAATCTGCACCATACTCTAATACCATAGAAGCCTCTCCTACTACTGTAATGGTTGGCGGCGTCGTATCCGTTTTATAGACATTTACGATTCGGATAGCTAGCCCCTTATTCTCATTACTATCCAAAACTTCATAATAAATATAATAAGTTCCTATTTTAGATGTATCTAATGACTCTACTTCTATTGTATTTACACCATCAAAATACTCATATCTTTTTGTTACTCTAGAAACATCAATTTCTTCATTATCCTGTATACTACTTACACCTGGATCAGTAAAACTAGTATTTTGCTCGATATTCATAATACTTGCACCATTAAGATTAATAATTGGTTGAGCAACATCTACAATATTTGCATTTGTTTGAGTTGCACTAACCACAATTTTAGCTTGGTATTTTGTCCCTTGTACTTCATTTGGTGCAGATTCGTCCAACCATAATTTTAATTCATAATCAACATGTTCTGTACTATTTAATAATTTATTATCTAAAAGAATTGTTCCGTTCGATAATAAAGCTGGCGTACTCCAAGTCCCTTCTCCTTCTTTAATACTGTATTTAATATAACTTTTATCTAGTGTATTTTCTTCACCTTCTTCTAAACTAATATTATATTTTCCATTCAATGTACCTTCATTTGTAATGGTAAAACGATAGCCTTCTGTATTTAATCCTTCTTCATCGGTCATAGGATACGTATTTTCTAGATTAATATAATTACTCTCTAGGAAACGAATATTAAAAGTACCTGCCTCTACTTCTACTGTTTTTTTGCTAGTCCTTACCGTAGAAAATAAAGCATAACTCGTACCTATTACAATTGTCAAAAGGATAAGAGAGAAAAAAATAATCCCTTTATATGCTTTCAAATTCTCTTTTTTAATATTCTCATGACTAATTTCTACTTTTCTAAATTTATTTGCACTTTTACCTTTTTTTCCCATTCTACTCACGATCCTATTCTATTATTTCCTATCCTAATTATAAGCTTTACTCCTAGTTTTTGTCAATTGTATTAATAAGAAAAGATGGTTACTGTATTTTTGATGTAAAGTCATCCTCACTCCAAATATCGATACCTAATTGCTTTGCTTTTTCATATTTGCTTCCTGGTTTTTCTCCTACAATTACCACAGAAGTCTTTTTGGATACTGAATCAATCGTCTTTCCACCAAGAGATTCTATCAGCTCTTTTGCTTCTTCTCTACTGTATTTGGTAAGAGTACCCGTTAAGACAAAAGATTTATCTTTAAAATTTTCATTTTCTTTTATTTCTTTTCCTAAATAATTCATATTAATTCCAAAATTCTTTAATCGTTCTACTTCTTTTTGATTTTCTATATTTGAAAAATAAGAAGTAACACTTTTAGCAATAATAACACCAATATCAGGAATATTCACAAGCTCTTCTTCCGTCTTACTTATCAGATTCTCTAACATTTTAAAATTACTTGCTAAAATTTTGGCAGTTTTGGCTCCAACATGTGGAATTCCTAAACCAAAGATTAATTTTTCTAATGAATTATCTTTACTATCATCTATCGCATCTAGTAAATTAGCAACGGATTTATCGCCATATCCTTCTAAAGTAATTAAATCTTTTCTATGATTTTCTAACTTATAAATATCACTAATCTTTTTAATAAAGCCAAAGTTAAAGAAATCCTCTATAATTCTTTCGCCTAGTCCATCAATATTCATCGCATCACGAGATGCAAAATGGATTAATCCTTCTATTTTTCTTGCTGGACATTCTGCGTTTAGGCAAAAATAATCCACTTGTCCTTCTTTTTTTTCTAAGTGGCTTCCACACATTGGACAGGTATCAATCATTTCAAAATCTTTTTCAAGTCCAGTTCTTCTCTCTAACTTTCTCTCTACCACTTCTGGAATGACATCTCCTGCCTTTCGAATGGAAACAATATCACCAATTTTTAAATCTTTCGCCACTACATAATCTTCATTATGTAAGGTTGCTCTACTAATAGTAGAACCAGCTACAATAACAGGTTCTAAAACGGCGTTTGGAGTAATTTGCCCAGTTCTTCCAACCGTAAAAATAATATCTGTTAATTTTGTTAACACTTCCTTCGCTGGGAACTTATAAGCAACGGCCCATTTTGGATATCGTGCAGTAAATCCTAGTTTCTCTTGACTTGCAATATCATTCACTTTAATCACAATACCATCAATATCATAAGGAAGGCTTTCTCTTATGCTTCCTTTTTCCTCAATAAAATCTAACACTTCTTTCATTGTATTCACTAGTTTATTATTAGGGTTTGTTTTAAAACCTAACTTTTTCATATATTCTATCGCATCATGATGTGTCTTAAGACCATAATCAGAAGGATTTGGCAAATGATAAATAAAATTATCTAATTTTCTTTTTGCTGCAACCTTAGAATCTAGTTGACGAATCGAACCAGCAGCGGCATTACGACAATTCTGAAGTGGTTGTTCTTTATTTTTAATTCTTTCACTATTGACTTCTTCTAGCGTTTTCTTATTCATGAATATTTCTCCACGAACTTCAATATCTATTTTCTCTTTTAACTTGAGCGGAATAGATTTAATTGTTTTCGCATTATGAGTAATATCCTCACCTATCGTTCCATCTCCTCTAGTAGCAGCCCTAACTAACTTCCCATTTTCATATAATAAGGAAACAGATAAGCCATCTATTTTCAATTCACACACATATTGTGGATTTGCCACTTTCTTTTTTACTTGTTCATCAAAATCAAGCAATTCACTTTCTGAAAAAACATCACTTAAAGACATCATTGGTATTTTGTGTTCTACTTTTACAAAACCATCAATGATTTTACCGCCAGCATGTTGTGTAGGAGAATCCTCTCTCACCAGTTCTGGATGTTCTTCCTCCAAATCAAAAAGTTCCCTTAAATATTTATCATACTCTTGATCCGTAATCGTTGGATTATCTAGTGTATGATAATGATAATCTGCTTCATTAATTATTTTGATAAGTTCATCTATTCTTTTTTCTACCATAATATCACCATTATTAGTATATCAAAAAGTAAAAAAAAAAACGATAAGAATTCAAAAAAAAGAGTAGTTAACTCATGTTGAAAAAATTATCTGATTCTCCATCTTTTCTACTCTTAATTGTTACTCATTCTCGTCTATTCTTTCTTATTTTTTCGAAGTGTTAGTCACTTGACTAAAATGGTTAAAATTATCATGTTTTTCTTCTACTTCTTGTTGAATATATGGTTGTACTATCAATCTAGCTTCTTGTTCTACTATCTTTTCCACTTTTTTAGTCACTTCTAAATTTAGGTCTTCATATACATCTTCGTTATCATATTCCATTTGATCAAAAAGAAATTGATTGAATTCCTCTATGAAATCTTTCCTAGTAGAGACTAAATAGTTTAATCTTCTTTCCCTATCACTTTTTGAATTTATATCTACTACTTTCTTTTTTCGTTCTTCTTCCATTTGGTTGGTATTATTTTCGATTTCTTTTGAAAGTGTAGAAGCCACCTCATCAATTTCTTTCGCTTTTTCTGGAAATTGCTTTTTCCACTTTTCCTTATACTCTTCTTTTGTAGACCATAGATTTTGATTTAAACAACGTTCTTCTATTTCATCACAAAATTTATCTGATACATATTCAAAATCATAATCACCATCTGTTTCATCTGGTGTATTATCCTCTCTTCTTGTTTCCATTCTAATAAAATGGTTTCTATCAGTTTCGTAACAGTTCAGACTATGATAACATAAAAAACTAGTTTTCTTATAAAATAAGAGTTTCAACGATTTTCTTACTTGATTATTAGATTAAGGTATTAAGATCATAAATATAACAATTATCTTATTTTATATGGAATGGTGGAATATTTAGTTAATTTTCATTAGTTAGGGCCTGAACAGTTACTCAGTTTCTGATAAGTTCATCATTCTTAATTGAATATTGGGAAGCATTTCTTTTACCACAATTTCTGCCGTTTTCTCTATACTATTATTTTTTAATACACATTCTCTATTTAAAATGAAATCATCTAAATTCAAATCAGAAATCATTCCATTAATCTCTTCTTTTTCCATATATATCCTCCTAACTAATAAGTAATTACCATTTTTTTATCAATACTATTTTAATTTCAAAGAATTTATAAAATCATGAAAACTTTCTCCACACTTCTTTTCATTTGTTTTAGTAAGATAAGAGCTCTGATCGATATATTCAATAGAATAAGTTTTCCCATTATAATCTGTTACATAATAACTAATAAGAGGTATTTTATTTGCTGTCTCTAGGTAAGAATAATCCTTATTATTTATTTTCTTTACAGTTTTCTTTTTAAATAAAAAACCATTTTTTTGCATCTCATCTTGTAAATCACTTAAATAATTAGAATCCTTTTTGATACTATTCATACAAATCGTACCACATGTCTTTTTTTGATAGTTTAATCGGTAAGCATGATTACAATTTCTATCTTCAAACTGGTTCATTCCAAGAACTACTTTATAACTTAATTGATTTAGTTTCGTCACATTACTTTTGCTTTTATAAAAGAGAAAAAAGCTAACTAGTAGAACTACTACCACGATAACAAATGCGATTCCTAGCTTTTTGGTTCTTTCAATTTGAAAAGAATAATCAAAAAATTTCTTTGCCATATCTTCACTCTACTTTTCTAGTCGTCGCTTTTTCCAAATAATTCTAGTAATCTAATAAATAAATTAATGAAATCTAGATATAGTTGAAAGGCTCCATAGACTGCTGCTTTGTCTTCTCCGATGGTCATAACAAGTTGTTTTACGGTATTCATATCATAAGCAGTATATCCTAAAAATACTACAATACCTGCGATACATAAAATCATTTCTAAACTACTACTACCTATAAAAACATTTATAATAGTTACAATAATGATAGATAGTAAAGCAACAAATAACAATGTGGAAAACTTTGTTAAATCGGTTTTTGTTTTATATCCTATCAACGCCATAATTCCAAACATCACTGATGTTACTAAAAATACTAGCATAATAGAGCCCATCTCATATGCTAAAAAAATAGTTGAGAAAGTAACTCCTGTTACTACACAATAAATAATATAACAGATTTTAGTGGCCAAAGGATTCATCTTTTTAATACCAAACCCCATAATAAATGCTATCGCAAGTTCAATCAGAATGATGGGTATAATACCAATTGATAAGATATTATAAAGTAATATTGGATTTAGTGATAAACAATATCCTGCTAAAAAGGTTATCATTAATCCTGCAAACATCCAAGTAAACATCTTGGAATAGATTCTATTTTCTTCCATTTTCTTCACCTCACTTTTATTTTACCATTTTATGATTCATCCCACAAATTAATTTTATACTCTCCTTTAGAAATTAGTTCATTAATGGCATTTTTTACGTCAACTAAATCTTCTTGATAGGTTACTCCATGCCATTTTGCTGTTGTATGAATTACTTCCACATCTGCAAATTTTTTCCTTACCATATCAAATAAACAATCTGGAATCAAATATTCACAATGAAGTAAATTTTCCTTTTCTCTTTCTAAATACTCTACGATATCCTTTTCTAAATAAGAGAAAACACTTGGTTGGAATAATAACATATTCATCGATACTGTTGTATCTTTAGAAACTTCAAAAGGATTCTCTCCATTCAGTGGAGTAGCCATGATTTTTCCATCTTCTTTTTTTACACTACTCTCAATTAATTCTAATAGATGATTGTCAGAAATAGAACAAATTCCTCTTTTTACCGCACCAGATTCTGTAAGTGTATTTAAAATACTATAGCCAATCATTCCATAAACTTCTTGTCCTGAAGTGTTTCTCTTTCTTAGAAATTCAAACGCATTTATATAAGCATCTCTGCCATAAAAATCATCGGCATTAATAATTGCAAAAGGCTCATGAATAACCTCTTTACAACAAAGGATGGCATGTGCTGTTCCAAGTGGCTTTTTTCTTTCTTTTGGTATTTCTACATTAGAAGGTAAATTATCATTTTTTTGGAAAACATATTCTACGGGAATATGTCCTTCTACTCGTTTTCCAATAGTATTTTTAAAATCTTCATAATTTTCTTCTTTTATCAAAAAGACTACTTTCGTAAATCCAGCTTGTTTTGCATCATATACAGAATAGTCAATAATAAATTCATCATTAGGTCCTATCGGAGCAATTTGTTTTAGCCCTCCAAACCTACTTCCCATTCCTGCTGCCATAACAAGCAATGTAATATCTTTGTTCATTTTTTCCTTCCTTTCTTTTCTTTGATATCAGTTTATACTTTTGATAATTTTTTATGATTCTTCATCAATTTTTTTATTCCATGAGGATGCTTAAAAGCTACTGAAACAAGGGTATTGGTAACTTCCACTACTCTACCAGAACCAAAGGTCTCATGATAAACATAATCATTCACTTGATAATCAACATTCTCTTCTCTTAGCATATCGGAAGTATTAATTTTTACAGGTTTTTCGATTTCTTCTTCCACATTACTTTCTAGCAGACTATCATCAATCTCTTTTAAAAATCTACTTGGAGGATTTATTTGATCTTTACCAAATAGAGTTCTTCTTTTCGTATTCACAAAATGAAGATCTTTTTTTGCTCTAGTAATTGCCACATAACAAAGTCGTCGTTCTTCTTCTAACTCTGCTTTATCCATCAAAGAGTTCATATGAGGGAAGATTCCTTCTTCCATTCCTACGACAAATACATGGTCAAATTCCAATCCTTTCACAGAATGCACGGTCATTAAACTAATTCGATTATCATCTTCTTTGTATTCCTCTACATCACTAACCAAACTAATTTCTAGTAGGAAATCTTCTAAGGATATTAATCCTTCTCTCTCTTCGAAAGATTTGGTAATCGATTTAAATTCTTCTAAGTTTTCTAAACGTATTTCTGCTTCTAATGTTTTTTCATCTTCTAGTTCTTTCCGAATACCCGAAGAGTCTAGTACTTTATCAATTAATTCCGTAAGGGTTAATTCTTCTTTTAAAGTAATTAATTTCTCAATGATTTCTTTAAATGCTAACTCTTTTCCTGTAGAAATTACATCATAAATACTTTTGTCCTCTAAATCCGCTTTTTCGGTTAATGTCTCAATCGTACGAAGCCCGATTCCTCTTTTTGGAGTATTAATCACTCGCAGTAAGCTTACATTATCTTTGGTATTATGAATTAGGCGTAAATAAGCAATTAAATCTTTAATTTCTTTTCTACTATAGAAATAAAAACTACCTACCACTCGATAAGGAAAATTCTCTCTTAACATTTCTTCTTCTAACACACGAGATTGGGCATTGGTACGATAAAGAATCGCAATATCTTTATATTCTACTCCTCGATTTACCATTTCTTTGATTTTTCGAATCGTATACTGTGCTTCGTCTCTTTCATTAAAACCTCTAAAATACTTTATTTTTTCTCCTTCTTCATTCGCAGTCCATAAATTTTTCTCTTTTCTCGCTTGATTATTTTTAATGACACTATTTGCTGCCTTTAATATGTTTTTCGTAGAACGATAATTTTGTTCTAGAAGAATGGCTTTACTATTTGGATAGTCTTTTTCAAAGTTTAAAATATTTCGGAAATTAGCACCTCGAAAACTATAAATACTTTGCGAATCATCTCCTACACAAGTAATATTTTGATATTTTTCACTAATCATTTTCGTTAATATATATTGAGCTTCATTGGTATCTTGATACTCATCGATTAAAACATATTGAAACCTATCTTGATATTTCTCTAATACTTCTTTGTTTTCCTTAAAAAGACGAATCGGAAGAATTAACAAATCATCAAAATCCACTGAATTATTTTTTAATAGTTTTTTCTCATATCTTTGATAAACTTCTAATACTACTTTTTCATATTCACTAACGGCGTATCTTTCATAATCGCTTGGCATAATAAGCTCATTTTTACAACTGCTAATTTTATTTCGGATTCCTCTTGGGTTATAAACTTTTGGATCATAATTTAATTCTTTTAATATTTTTTTAACTACGGTTAGAGAATCATCACTATCCATAATCACAAAATTTCGATCGTATCCTAATAGACTAGCATTATCTCTTAAAAGACGTAATCCAAAACTATGAAAGGTAGAAATTTGAATACTTTTTGAGGTATCTCCAATCAATAAATAAAGACGGTCTCTCATTTCTTTCGCTGCTTTATTGGTAAATGTGATGGCTAAAATTTGGTATGGACTAACATTTTCATGTTCTATCAAATAGGCCACCTTCGTAGTTAGTACTTTCGTTTTTCCACTACCTGCTCCTGCTAAAATTAAAAGGGGACCATCATTATATAATACCGCTTCTTTTTGTCTATCATTTAAATTTTCTATCTTCATACTTTAACCTACTTCCTATTTCCATTATACAAAAAATAAAAGGAATAAGAAAGCCTTTTATTTTCTATTCTTCCGAAATTGCATTCATAACAGTTGAAATGGGAACAATATAATTCTTTTCATCTAAATGTATTGGAGTTTCATAAAAACAAGTAACTCCTCCTGTCCCAATTTCCTTTTTTAATTTTTCTAACATTTTAAAGTCTTTTACCATTGCGTTTGTTGGTGATGCCGATTTCTTCATTTCAAATGGATATCGTTTATTATTTTTAAAAATAATCAAATCAATCTCGTTTTTTTCCATATCTCTATAATAGAATAATATTGGGTCTTAAACCTCTTGCGTTATATGATTTAACAATTTCACTAATAATAAAAGTTGCTAAATAATGACCCGCATTCAAACTTAACGGTAACTCCCTCGCATTTTCCCATCCTACTAAAAAAAGCGATTCCAGTATCCATAAATATGATTTTAGGAGTATGCGTTAATCTTTTTCGTTCTAATGACATAAATGGTTCTAATAAATAACGTATCCAGAAGATATTAATATAGATAACCATGCTTTTGCTGTTAGAACGCTAATAGAGGCATCCATTACTAAAGAAGTGTAATTTAATTGTTCACCCATACGAGAGGCTACACTAAAAATGAACTCTTTAAAAGATTCTACATTAGAAACCACTGTTAATTCTCTTATATCCCTAGAAATATAAGCATCAATATAGCCCTGAAAATAGATTTCTCTACTAATGTCATTACTTTTATATAGCTCTGGCATTCCACCATTATATATAAGTTTGTTTACCTCTATTTTATCAGTCTTCTTTATTTTAAATTAGTCAAAAAAATATCCAATATTAAATACCCTTTTCTAATTTTAAAAACTTCTTATCTTTCTCTAGTGAATCTCCACTGTTTAAAAAAAGTGCATTTTAAATCTTCATTTAAAGATATTTGAAAAATACCATCGATTTCTTGTCTTGCTCCTGTACTAGTCATCGTTCTTGTCATCTGAAAATTCACAATACAAGTATCTTCATTATAAGATAATATTTGATACTGATAATCAATGTCTTTTTGATTATCAGCAACCACATTCCATAAACTGATTACTTCATCAAAACTATTACAAGCTTCGTCAATTGGATTCTCATAATATTCTACATTTTGATCTAGAGTTTTTAAAGTTCTCTCCCAATCTAATGCTTTCCAGGAATCCATAAACTCTTTTATCCAATTATGATATTTTTCTTTCTTCATCTTCTATTACCTCCTCTTTTAATATTTCAGCATATTTATCGGATCCTTCCCATACCATAACAGAGTATAAATTAGCAAATTCTTTTAACTCTTTGATAATGAAAATTGCAATATTTTCTACGGTTGCTCTCGTTCCTAGTACCTCATCAAGATAAGTTTTATCAAGACTATCTATTACTCTATCAATCACAGGATTCACCTCATGAAAATCAATATTTCCTACCATATTATTTACGAGTTTATCTACAAAATGAATTTCTATTTTAAAGGTGTGCCCATGAATTTTCTTTCCATGAGCAGAATCAATTGTTCGTACAATACCTAATCTTGCCATTATTATCTTTCTCCTTACTCTTGTCAATCACCCTGTACTGAAAGTACAGGGCTTGTATTTGCGACTGAAAGTCGC
>CAJUIY010000025.1 GCA_910586865.1 uncultured Bacilli bacterium | reverse complement strand
TTATATTATAAGTCTTTAATAACCATCTTGTTTTTAATTCATTATTTTGTCCTGGTTTGTTTTATAACAATATTTACATACAATGAAAATATTAGTATAATATCTATGGTGATGAAATTGGAAAAAGAAACAGATATCATTGAAAAAATAACTATCTTATTAGATAAAATTAGGCCTTATTTAATTAGTGATGGTGGTAATTTAGAATTTGTTAAATACGAAGATAATATTTTATATGTTAAATTAACAGGTGCTTGTGCCAATTGCAGTATGATGGATATCACTTTAAAAGACGGAATCGAGCAGTTAATTATAAATGAAATACCAGAAATATCAGAAGTAAGAAATGTAGGTACTAATCTATAACCAAGTTACTTTTGGTATTTTTTTTATTTGATTAATGATATGATATATGTTGATAATATAATCTTCATACTCTTCTGTTCTTGATACCAAATCGATTATCTCTTTTTCTGGTATATTTCCCTCTATTATTTCATCATATAAGTCAAAATAAAAATTTGGATAAATTAGTCTACCATAGAGCAACTCAAATGAAGAAGAATCAAAATTCAAATTATGTAAAAGATTTTCTATTTCATCATAATGGTAATCTTTCTTTACAAATTTATATTTTAAATATTCAGAGATATCACGACTTTTATAATCTACTATAAGATTTTGGGGATTGTTAAAATTTTTATCGAGTATTCGAATATGTGAAACAATCAAAGTCTCTTCCCGTTTATTTATCTGAGAAACATAAGAAATTGCATTTTCTGCCATTCCAATATAATAATGAATACTTTTTTCAATAATTGGATACTTATTTTCAAAATGATATACCTGATATTCTATATAATCCATTTTTTTACTCCACAATTCTGACCAATTAGAGTGGTTAATATGACTTAGATTAGAAAACTGATTATAAAAATCAAATTCCCTCATTTGATTAGAAATTATATCTCTAATATCGCTTTTCACACTTGCTTTTTTTATCAAAATATAATACCTATTATAAATATTAGTTACAAATTGATTGTTAATATTTAATATTAACTGATCATAGTATTCTTTATCAGCAGTCATTCGATAAATTTCCATTAATTCCATTTCATTTCGATATAAAGGTGTAAATAAATAATTACTACCATTATAATAGAATTCGTACTCTCTATTTTTTTTATATAAATCAATATCTCCAATATTATAATAATATTTAATTAGTTCCTTTATAGTATCACCTTCTTATTTTTTCTAATATAAGAATATGAAACAAATATATTTAATAAAACAAAAAAGAGGAATCTCTTATGCAGCTTTTCCTCTTCTCCCTTTGTTTGCTGATGCATCAGGTACTTTTACATCTAACATAGATTCATATGCTTCTATTTGGCTCATTATATCTGATATATCCGTTCGAGTCTTTTGTAAGGATTCTTCCATTTCTTGTCTTGTTCTATCAAGTGTTTCATTTGTTTTTACAAAACTTTGATATCTTTCTTTTGCTTTTTTTGCAATTTCTTGTTTTTTTCGATTTAATTCTTCTTTTTCTTTTTCTAAATCTATAATTTCTGCCCTTTGTGTTCCAACTACCTGTTGTAAATTTGCAGTTCTTTTAGCTTCATTCGTAATAGCATTCCTAAGTTGTGCTAAACTGTCTTGGGAACTTGTAGCATCTATATAGTCATTTAATCTTTTTTCAGAAGCTCGCATTTTCTCATCTTTCTCCATATTATATAAATCCTTATCTGTAGAATCCATACTATCAGTTTTTAAACTATCAACAGGAGGCATTTGAAATTTAGTAATATCAACATCTTTCTTAAATAATGAATCTACATTGTATTCACTCGTTGCATTCCTTTTTTTCTCTGGCAATTCCATTGTTTGTTGCATTTCTATATCGGATAGAATATTCCCAGAAGGTTCGGTTATGTTATCAACTGGTTTTTCTATATTATTATTTAACCCCATTGCTGGCATTTGAATGGTATCATTTAATGGTAGTGATGACATGGTAAATGCATCATTAACACTTTCTCCTATTCCTCGGTTATCAATACTGGAAACGTCTATACTATCATTACGCTCAGCTTGAATATTTTCAACAGGTTTCCCAAAATACCTTTCTAACACTTCTCTATTTGACAAACAATTTGCAATACTCCTGCTATTCACTTTGATTGGTTTGCAACTATTAGCAAATAGATTCTTGTCCATACCAATAACATTAGCATGAAGAGTAACCACCTTCTCTAATTGCTTTGTTTTTGGAACAATTCTTTCACTAAGATTTTGGCAAGTTACGGATGGTGATGCTAAACTCTCATTTTCAGTAGCAACTGGATTTTGATATTCACCGATACCAACAACATCATTTGATACTTGTTTTACACTATCTTGACGATTATTTTTAACATAATCCAAATATTTAAGTCCAATTTTAGACTTTGATGATGGTGTAAATTTTGCCTTTTTTGTTCTACTATTTCTTGCATCACCACCAAAACTTCTCTCAACATCTCTGTCTACCATATTAATACCAATTCTATTTGCTATTTCAATGACATTATTAGCTAATTCATTTTGTGACGTTTGAACTGTGTTATCAAGACCAGCATTGGCAAGTCCTATTCCCATTGTATTGTTACCATAAATATTATAAGCTGTATCCATTTAAAACACTCCTTTCATGTTATTCATCTTTTGATAACTCACGCAATACATCCTTAATACGACCCCATTCACTCTCATCTTCAATTCCGAATAATTTAGGTTCACCTGATTCTCTATCTACGTGTGAAACATATACTGTTATATTTCCATTTTCATCTTTTTCATTTTTGGTATATACAACATATTCTTTTTTATTATCTTTAAATTCAAATGCTATAATAACTTCCACTTCTTCTACTGAACCATCATCAGCTACTATAGACATCATTTTTTTATCTACTTGATTTTCCATAACGGAAGACCTCCCTTTACTATTCATATAACAATAGTTTATCATATTTACAAAATATTACAATACTTTATTGCTTTTTTTTAATAAAAAATACTTTGCACCAAAGGCACAATAATCTTTTATATAGGTATCAAACACTGCAATATCATTCATTTTTCTTACATTTTTATGATGCTTTTCATAAAATCCTTTCAATCTTAATTTATCATAAGAATAGTCTCCACAAACATAATCAAACTTTTCAAAATAATCGGTTAAAAGACTTTCTATTTCCTCTATTTTAAGACAATCTCCGTTGTTCTTAACTACTTGATACTCAATACCATTTATTTTTACTTTTTCCATCATCTCATCCTTCTCTATCATTCATTAACAGTATATCATATCTTTAACTAAGTGGTAAGGAAAAAAGTGAAGAATCACCTAAAATTTGATTTTGATAATAATTGGGTATCGTTCCCTGAATGATTTTAATCGTTAACGGTATATCTAAAGCAGATTTCACTTCTTTTGTTCGAAGTGGCATAGTAATTCTTTGTCTTACTTCAACGTGAATAGACACTTCCATATAAACACTATTGATGCCATAAGTTTTTACTTTTGTTTTTAAATTAGTAGTTACTTCTCCTATAAAAGTGAAACGAACTGGAATAACTGGACCCAAATTGGATAGAAAAAGATTACTGTAGATTACTCCAGTTGGAATTTCACAGACTACACCTTTTTTTCTTTTTGTGAATCGAAGACCATAAAAGGTATTGGATAAATTAAAATCAGAAATTGCTCCATTTTCTAAATGAATAAGACTAGATTGCACCTCCTTGGTAACACTTTCTAATAATTCGTTTGCTTTTTTACTTTTAAAGTCAATCATTTCAATTTCATTATCACCATTTCTTTTGGTTGTAAAAATGTCATCATCTAAACGGCTAATAAACTTTTTGTTAAGTGCTCGGTTCACCATGTAATTACTAAATCTCTTAGCTTCTATTTCAGAATACTTTGAAATGGAGGGACCTATTTTTTTACCAACTTTTTGCACCATAAAAAAGGAACATACCAGTGCTGCCAAGATAATGATGAAAAGTATTTTTATTTTCTTTATCATATTAAATCATATGAAAAAAAAGAACAAGTAGAATGCTTTCAATCTTTGTTCTTCAAAATTTTAAGTTCACCAAAATAACATCTTCCCCTATTTTTGTAATATCACTCCATGGAACCAACATATCCTCTTCTTTAGAAAAGGATAAGAATTTTTTATTTGCTTCTATCACTAATGACTCAATACTTCCATCATTACTAATATTGGCATCAATAATACTTCCTACGTTTTTTCCATCAAAAACATTTACGATATTTTTAGATTGTAAGTCAGAAAGTCTCATGTAATCACCCAATAAAGTATATGATATTATTACTATCTTAAGACTTTCTTTAAGGATTTTATCGCTGACTTTTCTAACCTAGAAACTTGTGCTTGACTAATAGCAAGTTCATCGGCAATTTCCATCTGCGTTTTTCCTGTCACAAATCTTTCTCCCAAAATAAATTGCTCTCTTTCGCTTAAGTTATCAATCGCCTCATTTAATGCTAATTTAATCTCCATATCCTTACTGTTTGTCCTTTTATCTTCTATTTGATCACATAAATAGATGGTATCTCCCCCATCATTATAGATAGCTTCGAACATACTAACTGGTTCTCGTAAGGACTCTAATGCATTCACAACATCAAACGGTTCCACATCGAGTTTTTTAGCGATTTCCTCAACGGTTGGTTCAACACCTCTTTGGGCTATTACTTCTTCTTTATATTTTAATGTCTTGTAGGCGATATCTTTTAAAGACCTGCTTACTCTTATACTGTTATTGTCTCTTAGATATCTCCTAACTTCTCCTAAAATCATAGGTACAGCATACGTTGAAAATTTCACTTCGTGTCCTATATCAAAATTATCAATGGCCTTTAAAAGTCCCACACAACCTACTTGAAATAAATCATCCATATTATCACAACGATTATTGAATCGTTTTAAAATACTTAATACTAACTTTAAATTTCCTTTCACTAACTCCTCTCTTGCAAAGGGATCATTCTCCTTCATCTTGATAAAGAGTTCTCTCATCTCTTCATTCGTTAAAACTTGAATATTTGCTGTATTCACACCACTAATCTCTACTTTGTGGCGTGCCATAAAAAATCTCCTTTCATTCTTATATTGATGGAAGGAGACTTATTTTATTCCGTTTTGATTATTTTTTTGATATTGTTGCTTAATTCTTTTTTGAAAAATTGCTTTTGTTTCTTTGTTAATTTCTGAAAAGAGGATTCTTCCTCACTCGATGCTTGATAACTATATAGAAGTTTTCCATCTTTTACTATCATAATGGTTGGAAAATAAATTCTTTTACTGCCATCATTTACTTCTTGATAATCTGGTGCATTCTCTCCTAATACTTCTAGTGCTTTTTTATAATCTTTGCTTCCTTCTTTTAAAGTAACAACCGTATCCTCTTTCTTTTCTTTTTCCTCACGACTAGAATACGCATTAAAATAATAAACCGTTTCTACTCTCTCCTGATAGCAAACATCCAAAAAATATGGTAGTAATATTCTAGAACGAATTCCTTCTGGATAAGCTAAGAAAAGGATACCTGTTCCACTTTTTAGGAAATCTACTACTTCCTTTTCGGATACGTACTTGATTCCATTCTGCTTTTCTATCTTAACACTTGGATATTCCTCTGAAAAACGCAGACTAGTTTTTTTATTAAAGTATTCAAATTCTCTTTTGAACTTTTTTTCATCCCCTGTCACATATTCTTTTTGGATAATCAATATAGCAAAAATGATAATGATTACCACTAAAAACTGAAAAATATGTTTTAACTTTTTATTATCCATACAACATGCCTACTTTCTAATGAATTTATGGAAAGAATCTGGTAATTTTGATTCCAATGTTAGAATATCATTTTTTTGCTTATAAAAGATTTGCAGTTTACTTGCATGTAAATAAAGTCTAGAAGAGGTTTCTTCTCTTTTCTTCTTTGAATATTTTTTATCCCCCACGATGGGATGATTAATATTAGCAAGCTGAACCCGAATTTGATTTTTTCTTCCTGTTTCTATCTTTATCTTTAACATAGAATACAAATTACTTTCCTTGATAACTTGATAATTAGTAATGGCCTCTTTTCCTTCTTTTTTCTCAGTAACATAAACATGATTTGTTTTTGTTTCTAATAACCGATTCACTAAACAATCCGATTTTTTTTCCATTATTCCATGAACGATAGCGATATATTCTCTGTTTTTCGTATCAGTATTCCAATTTTTTTGAAAATCATTTTTGGTCTTTTCATCTTTTGCAAATAAAACAATTCCACTCGTATCCCTATCCAAGCGATGTACTACAAAAATCTTATTGTTTTTATTTTTTGATTTTACATATTCTCTCACATAATGATACAACGTTTTTTCTTTTTCTTTACTGGTAGCAATTGTCAATAAATTGCTTGGCTTATCCACAACCAGAATAAAATTATCTTCATAAAGAATAGTAAAAGGCAATTGTTTTTTTGTTTTCGTATCAATCTCTATTTTCATACCAACTTCTAATGGAAAATTATATTGTGTAACTTTTTGATGATTGATATCAATCATACCATGCACTAAATAAGATTTTATTTTTTTCTTAGGCATATCAAGTTCAGCTTCTAAATATGGTAATAATTCTGATTTTCTCTTTACTACTAATTTCATAACTTTCCTCTTTCTTACTGTTTCTCTTTAGAAAGGGAAAAATTACTATTATTTTTTTGGTTCATTATCTTACGGAGTTCATTCTTATATTTTTCAACTCCTGGTTGATCAAAGGGATTAATATCAAATAAATAACTACTAAAAACAACCGATAACATAAAAAACATACTAAGTTGTCCAAATGAATATAAGTCATAACCTACTTGTAATACGATACTTGGTGTATCTTCTTGGTAATGCGATTTTAAAACAGATTGTTTGATATTGTTATTTAACTCTTTCATAGAAATGTTAGAAAAAGTGAAGTCCTCCTCCATCTCAATATCAATCACAGTTTCAAAGATAATATTACTACCATCTTGTAAATATTGCCCCAAAGAATGTAAGTCTCGCGTATTTACTGTTGAAATTGGCAAGATTCCTTTTTTCTCTTTTCCTTCACTTTCTGCAAATAACTGTTTTAAAAACTCTGTGTAATAATAAGCACAAGGTTCATAAACACTAAAATTTTCAACAAACTTAGAAGATTGGTACATTTGATTTCGAATAGCTGCATAATAATAAGCTTCTTTTGCGAATTGTTTGCCATCATAAAATCCGTTTACTAATTTTTTAATGTCAAAAGAAACAAAGGAAAGTGGTAGTAAATGAGCAACTGTCACTAAGCTATAGCGTCCTCCTATATTTTTTGGAAACTCAAACCATGAATAGTGATGTTTCTCTATTTCCTGCTTGAGGAAAGAGTCTTTATTCTCTGTTGTTACTACAATCCTCTTTGAAACTTCTTCTTCCTTATACTTTTTTAATAATAATTCTTGAACTATTTGATAAAGAATCTTGATTTCTAAAGTGTTACCAGATTTACTAATTACATTAACAGAGAAATTTTTGTCTTCTAAAAACTCTAAAGTTTCCCTAATTGTTTTCGAAGAGAGATTATTGCCAATATAGACAAGTTTATGAGAATCCTCCCTTTTATCTTTAAACATTTCATAGAAAGAGAAACTTCCCATATAAGATCCACCAGTAGCAATCACTAGTAAATAATCCGACTGTTTTTTTAATCTTTCACTACATTCAAATATTTTTTCTAAACTACTGTTTCCAATTTCTTCTTGATACCAACCTGCCAATTCTTCTTGTTGTAACTTATTCATATAAAAATCCTGTCTTTTTAGAGTTTCTTTTAACTTTTCTTCATCCAGAAAGCGTTCCATATACTCCCAAAAATTAAATTTAATCATTTTCTTCTCCATTCCTATAAACAATTACTTGATAACTACCTTTTTCTTTTAACTCAATAAAATCATTTTTTGAGGTTTTACCATCTATTGTGATTCTTCTTTTTTTAGCGGCTTTTACTTGGATATGGTAAATCGCATCTTTATATTGATATTCAACAGAATAGTTTAAGTTAGAAGAAGAAAGATGAGGTTCTATTTTTAAAATATCTCCCCTTTTCTCTATTCCTAGTATATCCTCCATTCCTACTTTATAAAACCAGCCTGCAGAACCTGTATACCAAGTCCAACCACCTCTTGCTAGAAAAGCAGGATTGGAATAAATATCCGCTGCGATAACATAAGGTTCTACTTGATAAGTTTCTACTCCTTTTTTATTTAGCGTTCGATTAACCGGATTTATCATTTGAAAATGATGATAAGCTAAGTCATATTTTTTTGCTTTGATTAATGCCATGATATACCAAGCAACAGCATGGGTATACTGTCCACCATTTTCTCGAATACCTTTCGGATAATTCATAATATAACCAGGATCATTTAAAGATTCTTTAAATGGTGGTGATAGCAATTTTACAATATTACTTTTGGAATCTACTAACTCCTTTTCTACAATACGAATTAAATCTTCTGTTTTTTCTTCTCCAACACCACTTAGAATAGCAAAACTTTGAGAAATCAAATCAATCTTACATTCACTTGATGTTATACTTCCTAATTTATCACCATTATCAAAGTAAGCACGAAGATAATAACCATTCTCATAACCATAAGTATTTAGATTTGTTTTTAACTCTTTATTAAATTCTTTATAAATAGAGATATCAAAGTCTTCCTTATATTTAGCAATGATTGGCATTATCTTATCCGTAATCAGGTATAAGAAAAATCCTAACCAAACACTTTCTCCTTTGCCTTTAATCCCTACCTTATTCATACCATCGTTCCAGTCTCCACCACCCATCAGTGGTAAACCATGCTCTCCAAGTTGTTTCATAGAGTATTCAAGGGATAATATCAAATGTTCAAATAAAGTCTCCTTTTCTTCACTATAAGTAAAAATCATCCCTTTATCCACTTCATGAGCAGTCAATTCCTCTCCTTCAATATAAGGTACTTCCTCTTCTAAAATGGTAATATCATTTGTTATTTCGATATAGTGAATGACAGCATAAACAAGCCATAAGTAATCATCTTTATATCTACTTCTAAGACCAAAATGATTTTTTTCGTGCCACCAATGAAGAACATCTCCTTTTTTAAATTGATGAGAAGCATTGATAAGAATTTGTTTTTTCGTAAGAAGAGAATCTACTAAACACAAGTTCATCGCATCTTGTAATTGGTCCCTATAACCATAAGCTCCACTCACTTGATAAAATCCAGCTCTAGCGAAAATTCTAGAAGAAATTGCTTGATATAAATACCAACCGTTCATCATATAATCAAAACTTTTCTCTTTTGTTTCCACATGAATAGTGGAAAGTTTCTTTTTCCAATAAAGAGAGACATTTCGAAGTTCTTTTTTCACGTTTTTCAGATCTCTATATTTCGAAATGTAGGCATCTATTTCCAAATCGTTTCTACTACATCCCATCATAAAGACAATTTGTTTTTTCTTTTTCTTTTCTAGTACGATGGTGGTTTTTATTTCTTTTACTAGAATTCTATCAATCACATAATCTTTGATGGTTTCACTAGAAGAAAGAAAAACCGATACATCACTATAATCAATATTATAGACGTTTCTTAATCTCATATATTGATTATGATTCATCATTTCAGATAGAATATGTCTACTCGTTTTTTCTTCAAAGTTTCCGAGTGTTGGGTTAATATAAAACGATAAATCCATCTCTTTTGCTTCGTTTTCTATATTTTCAATTTCTATTAAGTAAATTTTAACGGCTTCACCTGTTGGAATAAATTCAGTAAGTGTTGTTTTAAACCCTTCCTGTTCTCCTTCTAAAATACTATATCCGAATCCATGTGTACAACTAGTTGGTTCAAAGATTTTTCCATTGATTTTTATTCCTTCTGATTTATCATTAATAACCATTTCATTTGTCCAAGAGGTTAATTTAAATTCTAAACTATTTTCAAAAAAGGTATACCCACAACCATTATTGGTTACTATGGTTCCAAATTTTTCATTAGCAATAATATTGGACCATGGAGTTGGTGTATTTGGCTGATAAATAAAATACTCCCTACCTTCTTTTTGAAATCCTCCATAGGAATTATCATATTCAAGAGAATACGTATTTTCATTTCTAATATTATGGAGTGTTTCTACTTTCTTATAATCATTAATTCTGTTATTTTCTTCTAGTTTTAAGATTTCGTCTTTTAAGGAATCTTCTTTTTCCACATCAAAATATAATCTAGCAACTACTTGTAATAATATCATTTCCTCTTTTGATATATCATTTTGTTCTAAGACATAAACCGTTCCTGGGGTATGATAAAAACTATTTAAGGAATAAATTCGATATAATTCATTATCAATTTCTTTCTTAATCGTTTCTGCATATTCTTCTATTTCACTATTGATAATGATTACATCCATAAAGATGGATTTATTTTTAAAATATTCAAAAGCTTTTAAAATTTCCATTACAAAAGTAAGATTTGTTAAATCTTTAATATTCACTACTATCATAGGATAGTCCCCACTTATCCCAAACTTCCATAGACTGTTTTTTTGTAAAGCATTTTTAGAAAGTAATTGTTGTCTATTTTGTGATATTGATATCTTTGTTGTTTGATAAATATAATTTAACATCATATTATAAAGTCTCATATCACTACCTGTAATATTTAGCCTTTTTGTAGTAGCAATACTTGCTAAATTAGAAATCTTAAAGGCTCTATCAATATGTTTTTTATCATGATATAAAGACAAAATAGACTCTAGTTGTTTTCTACTTCTGCCATACCCACAAACTAAATATACACAATTTTTACTATGTGGAGAAACTTCTATTTGATTTCGGATACTAAGAATTGGTTCGATATTACTTCCTACATGATTGGTTAGTTTTTTATCTAAAGCCATTGGATTATGATAATCATGACCTCTTCCTACCAATTGAAAACGATTCGTTTCATAGCTATAACTATCTATTGGATGATCAATCATAAGTGCATTTAACATATAACTAGGTGCTTCTTTTTCTTTTCCCTTTCTTTTGACCACAAGGGCTTTTAAATCATTGTCCCATTCAATTTCTAGAAACATCTGATTATAAACCTTATGAGAAACATCTGCAGCATTTTCTGATAAAATAGGTTCCGTATAAGAAGTTAATTCTAATCTTTTAAATTCTTCTGAATCATTATAAAACGTAATTTTTCTAATTTCTGCTTGTTCATCTTCTAAAACAATTATTTCTGTTTTCGTACTAACCATACCATCTTTTCTGAAAAATTTAATTTTATCGGAGGCAAATACCACTTCATATTTATCTGGTTTTTGATTCATTGGAGCATAAGTATTCGACCATACTTTTTTGGTATCCATATCTTTAATATATAAAAACATACCATAATCTTGTTCCGTTATTTTACGATATCTATTTAGTTGAAGAGTACGATATCTAGAAAATCCAGATCCTCTATCATTTACTAGTAACATATATTTCTTATTGGATAAAATACTAACTTCAGGCATATCTGATATATAATCGAAAGAACGAATATCGTTTTCTAATTTTTCTTTCTCGTAGTTATATTTTTTATAGCTTTCCATTTTCATATCGATATTAGCACGAACTTGTACTTTTTCTTTTAATAGTGTTTCAAAAGCCTTAATTTTTACGTTACTATGAAAATACTCTTTCACAATATTATTCTTTAAATAATTCGTTAGTCCCATTAAAATCATACCTTGATGATGAGAATAACAAACTCTTACTACTTTTTTACTACTATAATCATAAGCATCATAAAAACCATACTGAAATACCATATTTAATTTTTTCAATTTTTCTATATTTCGCAATACATCTTTTGGATATAATTCTGCCTCTAATAAACTAGAATAAGGAGAAATAACTACTTTCTCTATGGTTTCTTCTTTTGATGTTAAATAAGGAACAGAAAAACCTCTATATTTGTAATTCAACCCTTGATCCAGTTCACTATAAGCAGACTCACTAATTCCATATGGCAATTTTCTATCAATACTTTCTACATAAGATTTTTGACAGATATGAGCAAACTGGTAGGTCTCATCTAGTAGTGTATTTTTATAATTTTTCATAAATAATAATGGCATATAATACTCAAATGCTGTTCCAGACCAAGAGACTAATCCTTTATATTTCTTATATGTGGTTAAGGTTTTATCAAGACAAAACCAATGTTTCGTAGGAATATCCCCTTTACAAATCGCAATAAAGCTAGTAAGACGAGATTCTGAGGCAAATTTATTATAATTGTAAATGGATAATTGATTCTTCTCGATATCAAATCCAATACTTAATACATCCTTTTTCGTATATAATTTTTTAAAATTCGTCTCTTCAATTAAAGATTCTACTATCATAACTAAATCATCTTGTTCATTTTCCCTTAAAAATTCAAGAGTAACAATCAAAGAAGCAACTAAATTTCCAGAGTCAACAGAAGAAATAAATCTTGGTGGTAACGCTTTCTTTGTTTTGATATGATACCAATTATATAAATGACCATTCCATTTTTCAAGAGAATCAATCGTCATAACAATTTTTTCTAAATAATCCATACACTTATCAATATCAATCAATCCTAGAAAATAAGCACTAATAACACTAGTTAAAGAATATCCAATGTTAGTAGGTGAAGTACGATATTCTAACTTCTCTTCTCTGGTTTCTTGATAATTATCAGGAATTAAATAATTATATTCTTCTTTTAGGAAAGAAGAAAAATAATTCCATGTTTTATTAGCAATCGATAAGAATTCCTCTTCTTCTTTTTCATCTAATTTTTCTTGATTGGAATCATCATCTAAATCAAGACTAATATAATAGGTTAAAAGAGGTGCCATGAAAAAGATGGTTGCTACTACAATACCAATTATATTTTGCATAAAAATAGCTACTATTAATAAGATAATAGAAAAAATAATTTGATAAGAAAATTCTCTTACGTAATTCAGAAAAGAAGAGGATATCGTTTTACTAGCATCTTCTGACGAAGTCCAACTAAGTAAATTCTTATGAGAGTAAAACATGCGGTAGATTGCTCTCACAAAAGCATCCATATATAAATTCGTATAGTAAGGAATGGTAGAAAAAACAGTAGCAGTTCTTAAAAGCAAAGCCTTTCCGCCATATAATAAATCTTTATAATAGACAGTAGTTGTTAGTTCTTTTTTTACATATAATTTGCTTCTTAAAAAAGAAAGAATCGGAAAAGCAACTACCAAAAGTGTAAATAGTAAAAATAAAAGTTGATATTTTTCTTTGAATATTGTTAATACAAGAATGAATAAAAGACTAGGATAAACAAACATTCGAATTATGTTATCTAATATCTTATACTTTTCTAATAAATTAAGGGGATTTGTCTCAAGTTCTTTATTTTTATTTTTTACTTTAGCACCAAGATAAGAGATAATTTGACTATCTCCTCTAGCCCATCGATGATTTCTAGAGGCTTCTACTAAAAATTTAGAAGGAAATCCATCCACAATTTCAATATCAGAAGCATACCCACAACGAAGATAACTCCCCTCTAATAAATCATGACTTAAAATAAGGTGTTCTGGAAATCTTTCATATAAAACTTGATCAAAAATTTCTAAATCGTAAATACCTTTTCCTACAAAGTTACCTTCTGAAAATACATCTTGATAAACGTTTGGTGCTAAGGCACTATAAGTATCAAACCCACCAATCCCTGCAAAAATCTGAGAAAATAAAGAGGTATTGGTTGCTTCAATATCCGTACTGACTTTTGGTTGAATCATACCATAACCAGAGATTACTTTATTTTTTTCTTGATTTAGAACTGGTTTATTTAAAGGATGTGCCATACACCCAATTAACTTTAATAACGAATTCAAAACAGGTTCTGTATCCGTATCAAGAGAAATCACATACTTAATTTTTACATCAAATTCAGAAAGAGTATGCACATTAAAATACTGTTTTTCAAAACTTGGTGTTGTTTTTTTCAAAAGAAGACGATTAAAATGAAGAAGTGCCCCCCTTTTTCTTTCATATCCTAAAAAGGCATCTTCATCCTCACTCCAAACTCTTTTTCGATAAACAAAATGAAATAAATCCTTTTTATATTTTTTATTTAACTTTCTTACATATTCAACACCAAAATCAATAATTTCTCTATCATATGGCATTACTTCCTCTTCTTCTTTTTTTGCATCTGCTAGTAAAGTAAAATAAAGATGATTACTTTTATTCATTAAATAATAAGTTTCTAATCGATCAAAAACATCTTTTATTTTTCTGGTATCCGAAATAATAGTTGGAATTACTACCATACAGCTACTCTCTTCTGGCAAGCCTTTTAAATAATTCATTTTAAAGAGTGGCTTTGGTTTTATAAAAGACATAAGAATTTGATGTACAAGTTGTGTAATTAATTGGATAGATGGTATCAATAGGATTACAAATCCTAAAAATTTAGGTGTAATAAAGAAATAGGATAACATCCAAGCTAATAAAATACTTAGTACAAAAATAGAGGTAATATAACTTACTGTTTTTAACCTGATAGAAGTATTCTGAAACAATAAATATCCTATATGACAATCTTTCTCTTTTGCCTCTTCTAACAATTCTTTAGCGAAATCATACTCATTCATATGTCTTTTCTTTGCTAATTTTGTAATTTTCTTTCGGTAGCATTCTTTTGTTTCTGAAGTCATTTTATTATAAATAGAATCTTCCATTAATATTTTTTCACATTGATTCATTTTAGAATAATTAGTCTCAATATCATAAATTAGAATATCTTTAATGTCCGTGAATATATTTGATATTAACATCGTGTCATGCATTTTTTCTTGATATTTATCCCTAACAATGTCTTTTAAGCTCTTTTTGTGTTCCTCTAACAATTTGGTTAATTCTTTAAAAAAGTAATTGCTTTCTTTTCCAGTTTCTCTTAATTGACGATTCATTTCAAAAATATAGGTATCATCCTGTAAGAGTTTCTCATCTCCTAATATACTAGAAAAACTATAGTTACTATCATGAAAACTTTCTATTTTATGTTTTACCACCTCTTCTACTTCTAAATCATGACAAACACTTTCTAAAATATGATCTAATTTTTTCGTATAAATAAAATATAATAGTACTGGTAGTAACGAAAACTCTTCATAAGTAAAATAAATATCATTTTTTCTTTGATAAGAATTTACCTCTTTTACTAATAATTTATAATTAATATTATATTCATTATGAATAACAATATCTTGTAATAACGGGTATAACATTTTTGAATTATGAAGCATTTTTGAGATACTCTTCTTATCTTTTTCTATCATTTTTTTATATTCTACTACTAAATAATAATTATCAATTAACCATTCACTAGTAATCCCAACGTTTTCATGTTGCTTTGTTTTATCAACTAAATATCGATAATATCTACTAATATTATGATAATCATTTAAAAATCTTTTAATTAACTGATGCATAGAACCGCTCCCATCTTTATCACTATATTTATTATTATATCATGAAAAAAAATAAATATAAATAAAAAAACCTTTGATTCCAAAGGTTAATTTTTACTATGGCGGAGTAGGAGAGATTTGAACTCTCGCGCCAGTTGCCCGACCTACACCCTTAGCAGGGGCGCCTCTTCAGCCTCTTGAGTACTACTCCAAACGCACTTATAATATTACAGGATTTTTTAAAAGATGTCAATATTTTTTAAAAGAAAAACTCCTATTGGAGTTTACTACAAAATTGGTGACGAGTACGGAATTCGAATCCGTGAATGCTGCCGTGAAAGGGCAGTGTGTTAAGCCACTTCACCAACTCGCCAAAATAAATGGCGCCCCAACTAGGACTTGAACCTAGGACCCCTTGATTAACAGTCAAGTGCTCTAACCAACTGAGCTATTGAGGCACTATTAATGGTGGTCCTGATAGGACTTGAACCTATGACCCCACGCTTATCAAGCGTGTGCTCTAACCAACTGAGCTACAGGACCATTAATAATTTGTTACTTTTTCATTTTATCTCATTTTTTCTAATATTGCAAGTAATTTTTATATATTTTTTCGCTTGCACCTATAGATTACTATAAAATCTTCCATAAATCAAGAAAAATTTTTATTTATTACCAAAAAAATTTGCGTAACACTCTATTTTGTGTTATAATACAAGAAATTTTTGACAAAAGGGGGAATTTATAGATGGCAAATTATCATCATTCAAAAAAAACTTTACTTGCTTTTTTGACAGCTTTATCCATTTCCTTGGGAGCTTCTGGCTGTACAAATGCAGATAAAAAGCAATTAAGAAAGGAAATAGAAACAGAAATAGATACTCAAGTAACGAGTACTCCATCACCTACTCTAACACCTGAAGAATTAAAAAAAATAGAGATGGAAAAATTAGTTACTGAGTATTTAGATTATTTTTCCACTATTGATGTGGAATATCCAAATGAAAAATATTATCCTTCAAAGAAAGAGATAGACAAAATTCTTGCATTGGATAATACCTATCAAGAATATCATCATCAAGATTCTTTCACCATGAAGAAACTATATCGTATTATTAGTAAAAATACTACAGCCTATGTAAAAAAACATCCAGAATTCCAAAATCCATTTGATTCTTCAACAAATAATTTTAACGATTACAAATCTAATACAGCCTTTCAAGTGGCTTTAGAATTTTTACTAAAAGAACTAAAAAAAGAGTCTACCAATGATTTTTTAGAAGATATTTGTAGAATAAGGAATTTAAAAGTAGTATTTGGAACTTTAAATGAAAATTATAGTGACAGTTATGTATGTGCTACTTATAATTCAAAAGAAAATCGTATTATTATGGATAAAAAAGCAATAAAAAAAGTGCCTAAAAAAAATAAATATGATGATTTAATAGATAAACATGAAATAACATTAAAACACGAGCTATCACACCTTAAATCTCATCCATGTAAACACAGACTTAAAAAAGGACAAAAATTTGAAGAAATACTAGGCGGAAATTCCACTTTAATGGAAGCTTCCGCAGAATCTTCTACTTATGCTTTAGATAAAGAGCTTGGCTATTTCGAAGTAAATTCTTTTGATTTTGCCTATCCATATGAACGAGAAGATGAATCTTTAATACTATTACTAGGATTATTTCATGATAATATGGCTTATGAAGATTATTATAATGCAATTAGTGATGCGAATCCAGAGGCTTTCTACCAATTCTGTGGAGTGAAATCAAAAAAAGAAAAATATAAACTATACAAAATTTTAGCTGCCTTTGATGGAAAAAATGGTTACAACAATATTGGGTTTAACATAATGAAATCAAATAAAATCTCATCAAAAGATGCTGAAAAAAGTATTCGTTATAACTATAAATTAGATATTTTTCACAAAGTATTATCCAATATGGTTGATTATACCTCTACTCATCCTGATTTTACCATCGAAGAAAATTTACAGATGTTAAATATAATAGAATGTTGTATATCAAATGATAACGAATATCTTACCACAAAAAATAAATTGGATCGAAAATTCATTATTGACTTTTATCAATCAGAAACTAAATATTTAGATTTTTTATCAAGTTACTACTTTAAAGGAGAAAAAGATAGGAATGATATAAAAGAAGATTATCAAGAGAATTTTATAGAATCTACTACTTTCCTAGATTGTTATGAACATCTTGACTATGATGATAATGAATTGTTACAGGAATTCCCATTATTAAAACCAATTATATTTGCTAATCCAGACGCTGATTATGAATACGAAAATTTTGTAGAGGAAAACAAAAAATTCATAAAAGAAAAGTGTAAAACAAAATAAAAAATAGAGAGATTTAATTTAATATAAAAAAACAATGGAGTTAAGCTCCTTTTTTAGTGAAAAAACATCTAATCTAGCAAAAAAACAGTGGAGAAAAGCTCTCCTATTACATAGAATCTTAGATTACTATTTTTTTCTAAATAATTTATAATAACATTGTTAGAAAAGAGTAAAAAAGGAAATTATATGGGAGGTTTGAAAAAATGAAAGGAATAATTTTAGCAGGAGGGTCTGTAACTAGACTTTATCCAATAACAGAAGGGATTAGTAAACAACTGATGCCTATTTATGATAAACCAATGATTTTTTATCCGCTATCAACATTAATGCTAGCAGGAATAAGAGATATTTTAGTAATTACTACGCCACAAGATCAAGAAAATTTTCAACGATTACTAAAAGATAGGAATCAATTTGGTATTGATATTCACTACGCTGTATAAAACAGTCCTAGAGGACTTGCGGATGCCTTTATTATAGGAGAAAAATTTATCGGTGAAGATAGTTGCTCTATGGTACTTGGAGATAATATATTTTATGGAGATGGATTCACTAATAAACTGAAAAACAATAATGATAATGCTACTAATAAAGATATCGCAACTATTTTTGGTTATCAGGTAAAAGATCCTGAAAGATTTGGTATTGTGGAACTTGATAGTAACCATCATATACTTAGTATTGAAGAAAAGCCTTCTCTACCAAAGAGTGATTTTGCTATCACTGGTCTTTATTTTTATCCTCAAGGAGTAAGTGAATATGCAAAGACTGTTATGCCATCTAAAAGAGGTGAAATTGAAATTACAACACTTAATGATATTTATTTACAGAATAACAGATTAAAAGCAGAACTTTTGGGAGGAGGTTTTACCTGGTTTGATACAGGAACAGATGAAAGTTTATATGATTCAATATCGATGATTCGTTCTATTCAAAAAAACAAAGATAAAGTGATTTGTTGTCCTGAGGAAATAGCATATAATATTTCTTGGATTGATGCCGAAAAATTAGAGGAAAGAGCAAACTTAATGAGTAAAAATAACTATGGAAAGCATTTAAAGAAAGTATTAACCAGAAAGTAGCATATCTTTTATAATTAGAAAAGATATGGCTACAGAATAATACATAGGGAGGTGAAAATCTATCTAATTTTTCACTCCCTCTATTTTTTTGATGAAAGAAAATCTTTCACAGCATCAAAAAAATACTCAATTTCGAGATAATCTTTTGTGTTAGTAAGTGAGTAACAAAGTTGGCATTACCATTTTTTTTACATGATAGTTTTTGGTATTGTATTGGTAGACTCTATATCCTTTGATTCCTATAATACAAGAGAAAACGGCATTTTATTTTTTAGATTCTAAATGATTCAAAAGTTTAAGTCAAAAAAGTTATTTTAGGTATTTCATTATATATTATTCTGTGTTATACTAAATTAGAAATTTACAAATGGACTGTTAGCTCAGTTGGTAGAGCAACTGACTCTTAATCAGTGGGTCTAGGGTTCGAATCCCTAACAGTCCACCAAATAGATTACAAACTCGAACTTTTATGTTTCGAGTTTTATTATGTTCACAAATAAAATAGAAATTTCTTTTTTAAATAACCCTTTTCTTATTTCCCAAAATAGCTATAGTAATTCTTACCATCCTGTTCATAATCAAAAGTATAGCCTGAAAGCATTGCTACCTTATTACTAGCAATATTCTCTTTTTTTATCGCTAATGATATATTATCTAATTTTGGTATAGTATCTAAAAAATATTCTGTCATTTGAACTACTACTTTTTCACCATACCCTTTTCTTCTATAACTCTCGTCTATCGCTACCCAAAGGTCAATGATTCCACCGGAATTTACACTCCCTTTTGTACTCCCACACATTCCAATTTTTTCTTGATTATTATTTGCTATCACATAGGCCTTGTCTATTTCATATTGATCTTCAGAAATTGGTGGTTTTACCCATTCACCAAACCTTTTTGATATAAAATCATAAACTCCTTGATTTTCCGCTAATCGTCTTACTAGCTGATAATGACCACTCTCAACATGAATTCTTAATGGTTCTAAATTTAAATTTCGTAATTTTATCATAGATTACCTCCCTATTTTTATTAGTATACCATATTTTCCTTTTGAAAAATAGCTAACAAATACTACTCTTTTAATGTTACTTGTGATAAAATGAGGAAAAGGTGAACGATTATGAAAAATAAAATCATCATCACTTCTGGTAAAAAATATATTGATATCGATGCCTTTGGCGGAATCTTTGCTTATCGGAAGCTGTTAAGAAGTCTAGGATGGAATGCTTATGCTGTAACAACGGCACAATTAAACGAAAGTATTGCTCCTATTATAAAAGATATGAATTTTCAATTTGATCAAAAGATAGAGATAACAAAAGACACTAAATTTATCCTTTTAGATGTATCTAATCCAGCTTTTTTTGATACGTTTGTTAAAGAAGAAAATATCATAGGAGTTATTGATCATCATACTGGTTATGAAAACTATTGGAATAATCGAGAAGTATCTACTCAAATTGAATTTATTGGGTCTATCTGCACCATTCTATTTGAAAAAATATTAGAAAAGAAAAAAGAGAAGTTACTTGATCAAAACTTATGTAAAATATTAATTGCCGGAATACTAGATAATACCTTAAATTTAAAAAGCAGTAATACAACCAATAGAGATTTATATGCTTACCAAAAATTACTAAGAATTGGTAATATAAATAAAAATTGGTCTACAATCTATTTTCAATCTTGTTATAAAGAAATAGAAAAAAATCTAGAAAAAAGTATGAGAAATGATATAAAAATAGAAAAAACTAGTTCTCTATTACCAGAAGTATTTGGCCAATTGACTGTACTTCAAAAAAAGATTATTTTTGAAAATATGGATAAAGTGTTAGCAGTCTTTCAGGAATATAAGGAATGGATTTTTAATGTAATATCTTTAGAAGATGGGAAAAGTTATTTGTTTTATAGTAATTCAAGTCCATCCGTCAAAGAGAAACTACAATTACTCTTTCATGAGCCTGTTTTTGATTCTTATTTTATCTTGAATAAGTGTATATTAAGAAAAGAAATAATAAAATTAGCAAAAGAATATGATAAAGAAATTACAAATAATAGAAAAGGAGAATTTAATTTATGACAAAGATGGTAATTATCTATGACTTTGATGGTACTCTTACTCCCTACCCGTTTCCTAAATTCAAAATTCTAGAAAAGTGTGGATTAAAAGAGGGGGCATCTAATCCTAAATTTCTTGAAATGGCAAGAGAAAAAGTAGAAAAAGAAAAACTAGAATTTTGGGAAGCAGTTTATAAAGTATATTTTGAAATCATTCAAAATGCTAATTTTGATTTAGTAGATCACAATTTTTGTTTAGGAGCTAACGAAGTAGTCTATAACAAAGGAGTAATCGATTTTCTTTCCTTTTTTCAGCAGCATGATACGAACAACTATTTACTTAGTTCTGGTTTAAAAGTATACTTTGAAAAAACAAAAGTTAATTCCTATTTTAAAGAGATTTATGCTACTACTTTATGTTATAATGAAAAGAAAGAATTCATAGATATAAAATATCTAATGAGTAATGAAAAGAAAGTAGATGCTATTAAAGATATCACAAAAGATGGTAAAAATTTAAAAAATGTTATTTATATTGGAGATGGTATTTCTGATTATGAGGCTATGAAATATGTAAAAGAAAATGGCGGAACATCAATTCTTGTCTATCATCATCCAAAAGATTCTATTATCAAAGAATTTCTAAATAAAGAAGTCATTAATTTTGTTACAAAAGCAGATTTTTCACTTGGTGGAGAACTTTTTGACTATGTAAGCAAAGTATATGAAAATTCCAAAAAATAAGATAAAATGAATATGGAGGTGTTTTATGAAATTAGAAGAGAGAGTCAAAAAAATAGAGGAAAGAAATACAAAAGTAGAATTAGATAAATCTTGGGAAACTAGTTGGACTAGAAAAATATGTATTATGATTTTAACCTATCTTGTTGTAATTACCTATTCTTATTTAATAAGAGAATACGATAATATATTTTTAAGTTCCTTAGTACCCGTTATTGGTTTTACTTTATCCACTTTATCACTAAAAGTAATTCGAAAATTATGGGAAAAGTAAAATTTCTTTTTATCTAGATTGACTATCTAGATTTTTTTATACAAAAAATTACCTTGTATGACAAGATAACCTAGTTATTACGATTCTTTCTAATCTATTGATATCAGTTCATATTCTTTAGAACCCATTCCTTGAGCCTCTGCACAATCAATGGTTAATAAACCATTACGAGATTCTATTCTCTCTACCAATTTATCTCTTCCTGAATCATTTGATTGATATACTAAATCAATACAAGCTTGATCTAGAGCCACTGGATTGGTAGAAGCTAAAATGCCAATATCTTGCATACATGGGTCTTCAGCAACTCCACAACAATCACAATCTACTGACATATTTACCATCGCATTCATATAAACGATTTTATCCTGATAAAAATCAGTAATGGTTTTTGCAGAATCTGCCATTGCTCTTAAGAAGTTATCATGATCTGCATTCATTAATTGATCGAATGTTGCATTCTCTACTCCCGATGTATGGATATATCCTTTTCCATTAGAGGAGGCAAGTCCAATTGAAAGATTCTTAATCGCTCCTCCAAAACCTCCCATTGGATGACCTTTAAAGTGAGATAAGACTAACATAGAATCATAGTTTTTCATTTTAGCTCCCACAAAATTTTTTTGAATCACTTTTCCATTTGGATTTTCTAATACCTCTTCTTCATCACTATCTAAAATATCTACCTCAAAATATTTGCTCCATCCATGTTTTTCCATTAACTCAATGTGTTTTTCTGTAGTATTTCTGGCTCCTTCATAAGCGGTGTTACACTCTACTACTGTTCCTTTTACATGTTCTATGATATCTTTTACAAACTCTGGTTTCATATAATTTTGGTTTCCATCTTCTCCAGAATGAAGCTTCACAGCTACTTTTCCAGGTAAAGAAACTCCTAACTTATCATATAGTTTAACAAAACTTTCTCCTTTGATTTCTTTTGTAAAATAAACTTTTGCTTTTTCCATTATTCCTCCTCCTATTTATTAAATTGCTCCATCTTACTTTCAATATTCTGTAATTCAAAACGATATTGTTGGTCTACATTTGGATATTTATTATGATCCACTTCACTAAGAAAATCAGCAAGAGGTCGAACACATACGGAACCATCTCCATATAAATGACGATAAATGACAACAGGGTCCTGTGTTTCACTATCTTTCCCTACTTCTTCTACTAAATAATAATCTCCCTTAAAATGTTTATAGATTCCTTTTATTTTGATTTCTCTCATACTCCAGTTACTCCTTTATTTTTCTAATACAATTATATTTTACCATTATACTTTTTGAAAAGAAAGTAATTTTAATTCATATACCTAATTTGTTGATGTTCTTCTAAGTCATAAATTGTTAGAGAATCCTTATTTTTATTTTCTTCATTCATCCTTACCGAAGTGATTTGACTATTATGATAGGTTTTATAATAATATATCCCCTTAGTAGTATTCATACAACAGGAATAAGTAGTAATATTCCATTTTTTATCTTTTGTCATGGTCGTTCCTCTTATGACTGTTACACTATCCAATATATGAAAAAATTGAGAAATAGAACTTTCCTCGTCTGATTCACAAACAGAATTTAGACGATTAAAAGCAGAACGAATAAATCTAGAAGCAGAAGAATTATCTCCTGGTAAGCCAATAGCACCCATACCTAAACTATAAGTATCCAAATTTATTTTAGTAGAAAAACGATTTTTAGTAAGATCAGGTGTTAAATTCAAATAATTGTTAATATTGGTAAGATGAAAAGAAAAAGGCGGATTATTTGTTAAAATTCCTATATTATTAAAATAAATCTGTACCCCACCCTTCATTGGCTCTACTACAATACAGTATTTATCATCACTAACAATAAAGTGTAAAGGACTAACAGGTATGCCTTCTTTAAATGGAATATTGGTAATGTTAAGTGAAATAAGTTCTTTTCCTAATTCTTCTATACTAGAGAAATTTCCTAAAGCCCAAGGGATAAACTCATAAGGAGTGATATTGATTTTCTCTTTCTCTATCCCATTATAATAAGCATTCTCTGGAAACTGCAGACTAGCAATAGACAAACCTTTCTCATTCGTTGCTTCTGCATAAAGTGGATAATGATCAATGACCGTTGCTGCTCCAATAAAAGCATATTTCGATTGAAAATTTTTTCCAGATTTTAAAGAAAAAGGATAATTTCTAGGAGTAATTACTACTTTTTCATTAAATTGATATTCTAAATCTAGGTTTCTACCAAAATAATGGTCTTTCGTTTTAAAAGTCATACAGGTACACATCATATCATCTCTTTTCCACATATTTTTTTTATTATTTTTTACTTTATTATATGTAAATCCTTTCATTTTAGAAGAAGGTGAATCTATCAACAAAAAACAGATAGTGCTACCTATCTGCAACAAAAATTACGAGCTCTTATTTTTTCACTTTTCCTTTTGGTTTTTCCTGTTTTTTAGAGTATACTTTTTCCTTATAATCACTAATTTTAAAATATGGATACTCCTCTTTGATATCCAAAAGATTATCTACTAGTCCACTACTAAATATGCATAAATTTCCATCTTCATCTTTTCCTATTTTATATCCTCTGTATTTAAAAGGAAACATCTCTAACATAACCTGTTAAATTAGAGTGATTCGCGTCTGTTGTAAGTTTATAACTAGTGTGCCATGCATGTGTTGTAATTTTTCCTACACGAATAGGGGTAGAATATCGATGTTTATATTCATATACCACGTAAGGCAAATCATTTTTGGTATCTTTTTCTAAAGCTTTTTTATTATCCTCTATCTTTAATAAATCGAACTTGGCCATTTCTTTTTGTTCTTTGTTTGGTTTTATTATCTCTTTTGTCCAGTTCATATCACAATCCGTTTCATACTCACTATCCTTATAAGTTTCAAATCCTTCTTCACTAATATATTTATGCATATGATGATAATCAATATCACAATCCATTTTTTTATTACAACCTGATAGTGTAGCAGCTAGAGCAAAAGGTAAAATTTGTTTTCGAATCTTTAATTTTTTTATCATTTATAATTCCCCCTATTTTCAATTCAAAAAAGTATTTTATTTTTCTATTTTTTTCTCTTTTTCTAAATATTCTTCATAAGGAAGAGCACGATCAATAATGGTACCATCCTTTTTTATCTCAATCACACGATTCGCTACCGTCGAATTTAATTCATAATCACGTGTGGTAAAGATGATTTCACCATTAAATTTTTCCATACCTTTATTTAGAGAAGTAATACTTTCAAGGTCCAAATGGTTAGTTGGTTCATCTAAAATTAAGAAGTTAGGTTCTTCTAACATCATTTTGGATAACATACAACGTGCTTTTTCGCCACCTGATAAAACATTCACTTTTTTAAAAACATCTTCTCCAGAAAATAACATTCTACCTAAAAATCCTCTAAGTACGGTTTCATCTTTAATATCATAATACTGCCCTATCCATTCCATTATATTTTTATCGGTACTAAAAAACTCTGTATTATCTTGAGGAAGATATCCATAGTGAATCGTTTTCCCCCATTCGACAACTCCCTTATAATCTTTATCTTTATAAGTTAATATATTAAATAAGGATGTCTTTACAAAATCATCTTCTGCGATAATGGCAACTTTATCTCCTTTTAATATCGTGAAAGATATTTTATTTAAAATCTTTTTACCATCTACTTCTTTTGTAAGAGAAGTTACTTTTAAGATTTCTTTTCCTGATTCTTTTTCTACTTTAAAATCAATATAAGGATATTTCCTAGAGGATGGAACAATTTCATCTAACTCAATTTTTTCAAGCATCTTTTTACGAGAAGTAGCTTGTTTTGATTTGGATGCATTGGCAGAGAATCTTGCAATAAAGGATTGTAATTCTTTTATCTTTTCTTCTTTCTTTTTGTTCGAATCTCTCATTTGTTTTTGTAAAAGTTCAGAGGATTCATACCAAAAGTCATAGTTACCAATATATAATTTAATTTTACTATAGTCAATATCTACAATATGAGTACATACATTGTTTAAAAAGTGTCGATCGTGACTTACTACAATAACTGTATTATTAAAATTAATCAAAAATTCTTCTAACCATTTAATCGCATCCATATCTAAACTGTTCGTTGGTTCATCTAAAAGAAGAATGTCAGGATTTCCAAATAAAGAATTAGCAAGTAGAACTTTTACTCTATCTTTTACTGCAATTTCTTTCATTAATGCATAATGGAAAGCTTCCTCTACTCCCAAGTTATTTAAAAGAGTTGCCGCATCACTTTCGGCATTCCACCCATCTAAATCCATGAATTCTGCCTCTAAATTAGCAAGTCTCATTCCATCTTCCTCACTAAATTCGGTGTGAGAGTATAGCTCATTTTTTTCTTCCATAATCTTATACAAACGTTCATTTCCCATAATGACAACATCGATTACTCTCATTTCATCATATTGGTAATGGTCCTGCTTTAATATGGATAATCGCTCTCCTTTTGTCACAGAAATATCACCAGTTGTCGTATCTAACTCTCCTGATAAAAGTTTTAGAAAAGTAGATTTTCCACTTCCATTCGCTCCAATTAATCCATAACAATTTCCATTCGTAAATTTAATATTTACATCTTCAAATAAAGTTCTTTTCCCAAACTTTAAACTAACATTATTTACTTGAATCATTCTATCACCTCAAAACTATCTATGATTTTATCAAATTTATCCTAAAATTACAAGTTTCTAAAAAAAGAAAATGCCCATAAAGACATCTTATTCCTATTTATATTTTTTCATTACTTTGCCTCTTTCACTGCTCTTTGAATCACTCGATTGTAATTCGCCTAATTGTTGCATTCTCTCACCAATTACACCCAAGTATTCCGAACATTGAAACATTTGATTCCCAATATATCTAGCAATATCTGGAGTGATATTTTCTTTTTTATATTGTAATTTATGTTCAATCGCTGCGAAAGCATCCATCATTACTGTTCTAATTTGAATTTCACCTTCTACATATTCAATATCATCTTGATAAGGAATTGGTATTAAGACATTCATATGATAACTTTGATATCCTGATTCCTTTGGATTGCTAATATAGTCATTTTCCTCTATTATTTCAAGATTATCCGACTGACGAATTAATTGAACTATTTTATCTACTTCATCTTGGAAAGTACATACAATTCTCACCCCTACCATATCATGAATATATTCTTTTAAATTATCTGGTGTTAATTCATACCCCTTTTTCTCCAGTTTCTTAGAGGCACTATCCATTTCTTTAATTCTACCTTTCATGTGCTCTACTGGATTCGTTTGTGTTCGATACTTATATTCATCAATTAAATTATCTAAACTTGTGTATAACACTTTACTAGCCATCTTATATTTTAACAACATCTCGTCTAATTGCATTTGCTCTCTATTCTCCATTTCTTTTTCCAACCCCCTCTTTATTTTATATTTTATTTATTCGTATTTACATAATAATCTCTTTCTGCAATTGTTTGTGATATTTCCTCTAAATCATCTAATTCATCATATTCTTCTAAACTCTGTTCTATCAAAAAGATAACATCTTTTAAACTTGAACAATTTTTATAATTAATTTTATATTTATTTAATACACTAATCTCATAATTTGTTAATGAGATATTATTTTCACACTTTTGTAAACTATCACTTTCAAAATCTAAATCTCTAATAACATCTTTGATATGTTCTTCCATATGACTTTCTACTCCCTTATCACAAACGTTACTAATTATACCAAAAATCTTCTAAAATGTCAATAAAAACTGACTCTTACAACCTATTATTATGATTAATTTATGATAATGTCTTAAGTGTTAACTTTAGAAAATGTCTCGAAA
>CAJUIY010000024.1 GCA_910586865.1 uncultured Bacilli bacterium | reverse complement strand
TTTTCGAGACATTTTCTAAAGTTAACACTTAAGACATTATCATAAATTAATCATACGATAAATTTTAGATTATAAAATATATTGACATTCTCTATATGTTGTGCTATTTTAATAGTGAACACGAGAGAGTGTTTTTTATTATGAAAAAAAGATGGGTGATAATATGGCGGAAGTAGTAAAGAAAAAGAAAGAAGAAACTCTTGTTCCTATTCCAGAAGAAGATATGGATAAGCAAGAAGAAAAAGCTATCAAGAAAGAAAAGAAAAAGAATGCTCAAAAAAAGGAAAAGATAGAAGAAGAATCTAAAAAGAATATTTTTGAAAAGTTTAAATTGTTTTGTAAAGGCGTATGGACAGAAGCATTAAGAGTTCGATGGACATCTAAAAAAGATATGGTAAAGTATTCGATAGCAACGATTATATTTATTGTATTCTTTTCCTTGTTTTTTTACGGGATTGATGCAATTTTTGCTTTTGCACAGTCATTATTTAAGTAGAAGGAGTGTATAATATATGGATAAACAATGGTATGTTGTAAATACGTATTCAGGTCATGAAAACAAAGTAAAAGAGAAATTAGAGATGAGAGCAGAGTCTATGAATATGGAAGATTGTATTTATAGAGTAGTGGTTCCAGAACAAAAAGAAGTAGAAGTGAAAGATGGAGTAACCAAAGAAAAAATGAAAAAATTATTCCCTGGATATATTTTGGTAGAAATGGTTATGACAGACGAAGCTTGGTATGTGGTTAGAAATACGCCTGGAGTAACAGGATTTATTGGTTCAAGTGGAAAAGGAGCAAAACCTACTCCATTACAACCATATGAAGTAGATAAGGTGCTTAGTTCCATGGGTATTTCAAGAATTGAAATTGATAATGATTTAGAAGTAGGAGCAAAGGTTCAAATTATTGATGGACCATTCAATGGAATGTTTGGTAGTATTGAATCTATTGATGTTCCAAATCAGAAAATATCTCTTTCTGTTGATTTGTTTGGACAAGAAACTTCTGTTGAAGTGGAATTAAGCCAAATAAAACAAGCTTAATGCTTGCAAAATAGAAAAAGATATGTTATTATTTAATCGCTATATTTAAATGAATATAGATAAGTGGGAAGCGAAAAGCCTATTAAAGCGGTAAGAAAGCTATTTGAACCACTCGCGAAAACAAAATAAAAGGAGGCGTTTTTCGTGGCAAAGGAAGCAGTGAAAAAAATTAAATTACAAATCCCTGCAGGAAAAGCTACACCAGCTCCACCAGTTGGAACTGTGTTAGGACCAGCAGGAATTAATTTACAGGATTTTTGTACAAAGTATAATGATGCAACTAGAGATAAGATGGGAGATGTACTACCTGTAGAAATTTCAATATATGATGATAGAAGTTTTGATTTTATTATTAAAACTCCACCAACAAGTTTTTTGTTGAAGAAGTTTGCAAAAATAAATAAAGGTGCAACTAAGGGTTCAACAGAGACTGTTGCAACATTGACGAAAGATCAACTAAAAGAGATAGCTGAAATAAAATTACCTGACTTAAATGCATATGATGTAGAATCTGCTATGAAAGTAGTAGCGGGAACAGCAAAGAATATGGGAATTGCAGTAGAAAACTTTGAATCAAACGAAGAAACAGAATTAAGCGTTTCAGAATAAGGTTTGTTGCCTTGTGGAAGGAATGTCCGCTTACATTAATTCCGAAATAACCACATAAGGAGGAAAATAATGAAAAAAAGAAGTAAAAAGTATACCGAAGCTTTTTCAAAAATCGATAAGCATAAAGTATATACGAAAGAAGAAGCTATTAAATTAGTAAAGGAAACTTCCATTAGTAAATTTGATAGTTCAATAGAAATAGCAATGAGATTAAATCTTGATACCAAAAAAGCTGATCAACAACTACGTGGTGCGATTGTGTTGCCAAAAGGAACAGGGAAGAATGTTAGAGTTTTAGTCATTGCAAAAGGCGAAAATGCAAAAAAAGCACAAAAAGCAGGTGCCGATTTTGTTGGTGACGTTGATATGATTGAAAAAATCGAAAAAGAAGGATGGTTTGAATTCGATACGATGATTGCAACACCAGATATGATGCCACTTCTTGGTAAAATTGGTCGTGTATTAGGACCTAGAGGTCTAATGCCAAATCCAAAAACAGGAACAGTTACTATGGATGTGGAAAAAGCAGTAAATGAAGTAAAAGCTGGACGTGTAGAATACCGTACCGATTCTTATGGAAATATACATGGTATTATAGGAAAAGCATCTTTTAAAGAAGAGGATTTAATAGAAAACTTAAACGCTTTTGTAAAAGCAATTTTAAAAGTTAAGCCTTCTACGGTAAAAGGTGATTATGTAAAAAATATTTCTATTTCATCAACCATGGGTCCTGGAATAAAAGTTGAATTAAATTTTGACAAATAAAAAATAATATAGTATAATAATTACAATTTATCGGTGCCATAGACAGTAGGTATAGAAGTAAATCCTACCGAGGACTAAATCAAAGGGTTCTTAGATGTCTATGTCTTGGAATCCTTTTATGGTATCTTAAATATAATTTAGGAGGTGGAATATAAATGGCTAATGTAAAGATTCTCGAAGCAAAGCAAAAAGTAGTTGACGAAATTAAAAATCATGTTGAAAATTCTAGTTCTATTGTCCTATTTGATTATCGTGGAATAACAGATAGTGAAGCAAAGGAATTACGTATTAAATTAAGAGAAGCAAATGCAGATTATAAAGTTTATAAGAATACTTTAATGTCTCGTGCTTTTAGTGACTTGAATATCGATATCAATGATAGTTTAGTCGGACCAAGTGCTTTTGCCTATGGTGAGGATCAAGTTTCTGCAATTAAAGTACTAAGTGATTTTGCAAAAGAGCATAGTGCACTATCTTTAAAAATAGGAATTGTAGATGGAGAAATTGCAGATCAAGCAAAACTAAAAGAGTATGCTACATTACCATCAAGAGAAGGATTACTTACTATGGTTGCTTCTGGAATGATGGGTATTGCTAGAGATTTATCAATCTGTTTGGATTTATATGCTAAACAAAAAGAAGAAAATGAATCATAATATAATTTAAGGAGGAATAGAAAATGGCAAAAATAACAAAAGAAGATTTTATTAGTAGTTTAAAAGAAATGAATTTATTAGAAATTAAGGAATTAGTAGATGCAATGAAGGAAGAATTCGGAGTAGATCCTTCTGCTGTAGCAGTAACTGCACCAGTTGCTGGTGGAGATAGTGCAGATGCTACCCCTTCTACCGTAACGGTTTCTATTGCTGATGCAGGAGCCGGAAAAGTTGGAGTTATCAAAGTAGTTCGTGAAATTACTGGATTAGGATTAAAAGAATCTAAAGATATCGTTGATCAAAACGGTGTTGTTAAAGAAAACATTTCTGTAGATGAAGCTAATGAAATCAAAGCTAAGCTTGAAGAAGCTGGAGCAACAGTAGAAGTTAAATAATAAAATTGTTTTTGAAAGGGATAGAAAATAGATTCTATTCTTTTTTTATGTTTTTCTTTTAAAAAGTAGATTTTGTGTCTGCAATTTGATACAATAAATGTGGTATGGAGGTAAGATATGTTTTGTCCAAATTGTGGTTCTAAATTAGAGGAAAAAGAAAAGTTCTGTAAATATTGTGGAACTAGTTTATCTAAAATTGAAAGTGATACAGATTATACAGATATAAAAGCGAATATTGATGAAGAAGACTTAGTAAAATCCTATGTGGGCAATCATTATGATAAAATAGTAAACTGTGGTTTTTCATTCCCTACTTTTTTCTTTTCTATATTCTATACATTATATAGAAAAATGTGGCTTTATTCCTTTTTATGGATTATTTTTGATTTTATAGTACTGATGGTTTTCGATTTTTATACCTGCATCTTAATTTTTTTATTTGTAAATGCTTTACTTGCTGTTCATTTTTCTAACTTATATTTAAAACTCGCTAGAAAGAGAATCCAACAAATTAAACAAAATAATAATAGTATGTCAAATGAAGATATACTAAATCTCTGTAAGAAAAAAGGGGGTACTAGTATGGTGGCACTAATATTGGCTATTTTTATGATAATCATCTTTATTATCTTTGCTATTGGCATTTATTTTGCGATAGAACTATTTTCAGATACGGAGACTCCATCGAATCATATAACTAGTAATCTGTTACAATATGAGTTACCACCTGAATTTTCTAACACAAATGAGTATTCTAATCAATATCAAAGATTTATCTATATGTCATCTACTGATTATTGTGCGATTCATATAAAAATGAAAAAAAATTATCAAAATAAATCATTAGAGGATTACTTTAAATCAAGTATTTACTCTTCTTTAGAAGATAAAGTAGGTGATATCACAACAAAAAATATTAATGGTACGAATTGGAATTATGTTTCTATTTCCAATCAGAAAAGTACGAAACACTATTTAGCAACTATAAAAAATAAAGATATTTATGAGATTGAGTATTCTATCTATCAAGATGATACGAAATATTGTACTAATAATTACGAAAAGTTTATAAATTCGCTAGATTTTACAAATACTAATAAGGATTTTAATTCAATATAGGAGGATATGTTAATGAAAACAGTGAAAGAGATGAAGTTAAATTCAAAAAAAGTATTAATTCGATGTGATTTTAATGTTCCCATGAAAGATAATAAAATTTTAGATGATACTAGAATTTTAGAAAGTTTAGAAACGATTCAATATGTTTTAGACCAAAATGCAAAGGTCATATTGTTATCACATTTAGGCAGAGTAAAAAGCGAGGAAGATTTAAAAACGAATAGTCTAAAAGAAGTGGCTAAAAGATTAGGTGAATTACTACAAAAAGAGGTTATTTTTATTCCAAAGACAAGAGGAGAGGAATTAGAAGATGCAATTAATAATTTAAAAGAGAAAGAAATTTTACTAGTAGAAAACACAAGATTTGAAGATTTAGAAGGAAAATTAGAAAGTAATAACGATTTAGAATTAGGAAAGTATTGGGCTTCTTTAGGAGATGTATTTATTAATGATGCCTTTGGAACGATTCATAGATGTCATGCTTCTAACGTTGGTATTGCATCCAACCTACCTCATGCCATTGGTTTTCTAGTGGAGAAGGAATTAAAGGCTTTAGAGGAATTAAAAAGACCTAAGAAACCATTTATTGTCATTTTAGGAGGTTCCAAAGTGAATGATAAAGTAGGTATTATCAAAGAATTGGTAAAAAAAGCCAATCATATTTTAATAGGCGGTGGAATGGCATTTACCTTTTTATTGAGTGAAGGATTTGAAGTTGGGAACTCGTTAGTGGATAGCGAAAATATTGATTTTTGTAGAGAAATACTGGAAAAGTATCCAACAAAGATTTTATTGCCAATCGATGTGTTAACATCAAAAGAATTCATAGAATCTAATCATTATAAAGTGAAAGAAATCAATCAAATAGAAGATGGAGAGATGGGATTAGATATTGGTCCAAAGACAGTAGAATTATATAAAAGCTATTTAAAAGATGCGAAAATTGTGTTATGGAATGGTCCACTTGGAGTATACGAATTTGAACATTATAAAAAGTCAACCAATGAGATTTTAAACTATCTAGTCGATTCAAATATCAAAACAATTCTTGGAGGAGGAGACATTGTGGCTGCTGCTAGCAATGCAAAATTAAAAGAAAAAGTATATCATGCATCTACTGGTGGAGGAGCAACACTTGAATTTTTGGAAGGAAAGAAACTACCAGGTCTTGAAGCAATGAAGTAGGGGGTAATAATGGAAATAGTAGTGTTAAATCCAAAACATAAATCTTTAATTGAAGAAACACCAGATAAAAGTCAATTACATACTATTTTGAACTTTAAAGAGAAGTACAAAGGATATAATGAAGTGTTTGATTCTCTTTTGTTATTACAAGATAAGAAAGTAGTCAACTATTGTTTAATCTCTGGTACCCAAGATAGTCGATTATATAGCTTAAAGTTTTTAGATATCTCTAAAAGCAAGTTTGTGCAGGACTCTATTCATTATGTTTTTACGAAATATTCTGCAGAAACTATTTCTATTATATCTCCTTCTGATGCATCCAATTACTTAATTCCTTTAGGTTTTGAGGATTTGGGTGTAGAAGGAGAAGTTCACTTATATTTAAAAGATAAAACAATAGAACAGAAAAGGGAAAGAAGTAAATAATATGAAAAAGAACATGAAAAGAAATGCTATTATTATATTTATCATAACAATTATTGTTATGTATTTTGTTTTGAAAGATGATTTTACAAGTATAGTGGATATCTTTTTGAAACTAGATTTAAAATATATTTTTATTGCTTTTTTCTTTTATTTTTTATCTATTTTTTTTAAAGCATATGTATCTTATAAAAGTGTAGCAGAAAAAGAAAAATATAGTTTATTAGAATCGATAAAGCATAATGTAATTACGCAATTCTTTAATGGTATTACACCTTTTTCGACAGGGGGACAACCAATGGAAATATATATGTTAACAAAGCATGGTATTAATGCAAATAGAGGAACTATGATTATTCTTCAAAATTTTATATTTTATCAAATCGCACTCGTTTTATTAGGACTTTTGGCTGTTTCTTATAATTATGCTTTTCATATCTTTCCAAATAATACGGTTCTTAAAAATTTAGTTTTATTAGGATTTTCTATCAATACACTAGTAGCAGTAGGAATTATTCTTATTTCTATTTCTCATAAATTTACCAGATTTTTAGTTCATAAGTTAATATCTTTCTTCAGTTATTTTAAGATAATAAAAAATAAAGAAGAAAAACAAAATAAATGGGATAAAAGACTAAAAGAATTTCATGAATGTGCGAAATCTTTACGAAAAAGAAAAATGTTATTTGTAGGAGGAGTCTTTTTTAATCTTCTTAGTTTGGTTTGTTTATATATAATTCCTTTATTCATTGCTTATAGTATGAGTGATTTTATAGGCCTAAATGTTATGAACACCTTAACTTCTTCTGCCTATGTTTTACTAATAGGGGCTTTTGTTCCGATTCCCGGTGCTAGTGGTGGGATTGAATATGGATTTGTAAAGTTTTTTGGTAATTTTTTATCGAATTCTATGACGAATGCTGTCTTATTAGTTTGGAGGTTCATCACTTACTACTTTGGTATGATAATAGGTATGATTGCATTTAATCTAGATGAGAGGAGTAATGGAGAATGAGAATAGGACTTTTTACAGATAGTTATCCACCATTTATTAATGGGGTTTCTACTAGTGTTGCTATGTTAAAAAATGCATTAGAAAAAAAAGGACATACTGTCTATGTAGTTACCGTAAATAATAGCTCTATTAAGTATGATTATAATGAAGAGAGTCATATTTTAAAGATACCTGGTGTTCCTATTGGCCTTTATGACTACAGACTTAGTAGAATTTATCCCTTAAAAGTAATCAATATTATGAAATCTTGGGATTTAGATGTGATACATTCTCATACCGAACTTGGTATTGGAATACTAGCTAGAATTTTTGCAAAACAGTTTAATATTCCATTAGTACATACTTATCATACAATCTATGAAGATTATACACATTATGTAAATCATGGATATTTTGAAAAGCCAAGTAAAAAGATAGTGGAACATTTAACGAAGTTTTATTGTGATACTACCGCAAAAGAAATTATTGTACCTACGAATAAGACCTATAAATTATTAAAAGATAAATATAAGATAGAGAAAAATATTCATATTGTTCCAACTGGTATTGAAGTAGAGCGTTTCTTTTTAGAAAATATTGATATGAAATTACTTTCTAGTTTAAAAAGAAAATTAAATCTCACCAAAAAAGATTATGTTATTATTTTTGTAGGAAGACTAGCTAAAGAAAAGAATGTTGAATTTTTATTAGAGTCACAAAAAAAATTAGTACAAGAAAATACCAATATTAAGTTGATTATCGTAGGAGATGGTCCTGATAAAGAAAAATATGAAGATATCGCATCCAATCTTGATATAAGTGATAACGTTATCTTTACAGGGAAAATACCATGGGATGAAATTCAATATTATTATCACTTATCAAACTTTTTTGTAACCGCATCCAAAACAGAAACACAGGGTCTCACGGTAGTAGAAGCGATGGCTTCTAGTGTGGTTCCTTTAGTTATCAATGATGAAGCTTTTGATGGAACTGTAACCAATCAAATAAACGGTTTAGTTTTTGAAAGTCAAGAAGAATATTGTAAAGATATTTTACTATTAATTAGAGATTCTAATTTGAAAAATCGCTTAAGTAATCAAGCAAGAATTCAATCTGAACATTTATCTACATCACAGTTTGCAGAAAATGTTTTAGTTGTATATGAACGAGTAATTAAAGAAAAAAATAAATATCGCTTTGGGTTTCTATCCAAAATATATCATGATTTAAGGAGATAATAATGTTAATTATATTAAATAATAAAAGTAATTTAGATAGTAAGGAATTTGATGACTATTATGAGAGTTTAAAAAACGTCGTTAGTAAGCATCCTCTAATATTATGTCCCTCTTCTATTTATTTGACTAGAGTAAATGGTGATAACCTCTTATTAGGTTCCCAAAATGTCAGTAGTTTTGATAATGGGTCTTATACTGGAGAGGTTTCTGCAAGACAGTTAAAAAGTCTAGGGGTAGAATATGCAATTGTAGGTCATTCTGAAAGAAGAAATTACCAGAACGAAGATAATATTACGATTCATCAAAAAATAAAAGAGTTATTAAATCAAAATATTACTCCTATATTATGTGTAGGGGAAACTAAGGAAGAAAAAGAAAACTATCAGACGATTGATAAAATTTATAAAGAGTTAGAAGAAAGTCTTCTTAGTTTACCAAATAAAGATAATGTAGTGATTGCGTATGAACCGATATGGGCAATTGGTACAGGTAATACCTTAACAAGAGAGGAAATAGAGGATATTCTTTTAAAAATAAAGGAAAAGTATCCAAATAATAAACTAGTATATGGTGGTAGTGTAAATGAAAAAAATATAGAAGAATTAAAAGATTCGAAGATAATAGATGGTTTTTTATTAGGAGGGTTAAGTTTAAAAATAGACAAATTAAAACTATTTTTAGAGAAGATAGAAGAAGTTTAATATAATTTTTTTTTCTTTGGAATAAAATGATATCTCATCCATATAATTAAAATGAAAAATAAAATGAGGTGAGATATTGAAAAAAATAATTCCTTTGATACTGCTAATTGCGAGTATCATTTTAACAGGATGTGGAAAATATGATGAAAAGGATATCCAAAAAGATCTTAAGAAAAATATGGATAAATTATCAGCCTACCAATTAGAAGGAGACTTAGAAATTGTTAATAATGATGATGTATATTCTTATAAGGTAAATGTATCGTATAAAAAAGAGGATAATTATAAAGTAAGTCTTACAAATAAATCCAATAATTATGAACAGATTATATTAAAAAATAAACAAGGTGTTTATGTGGTCACTCCATCTTTAAATAAGAGTTTTAAATTTCAAAGTGATTGGCCTTATAGTAATTCACAAATTTACTTATTAAATTCTATTATTGATGATATTAACAATGATAAAGAGAAAACTTTCAAAGAAAATAAAAATGATTATACTTTTATAACCGATGTGAATTATCCAAATAATAAAAAGTTGATCAAGCAAAAAATAAAGTTTAATAAGAAATTAAAACTAAAACAAGTCGAAGTTTATGATGAAAATAATGTTCCATTAATGACTTTGAAAGTAAGCAATATTGATTATTCTCCAACGTTTAAAAAGAATCATTTTAGTGTATCGGAAGCATTAAAGACAACTAAAACAGAGGAGAGTGCAAAGCAGACTGCTAGTCTAGAAGACACCATTTATCCTTTAGTATTGCCAACAAATACAAAGTTAGTTCAAGAAGAAAAGGTAGAAAAAGATAATGGTAATCGTATTATTATGACTTTTGATGGAGATAAACCATTCCTTTTAGTAGAAGAAACTGCTAATATAGAAGAAGAGATGACGATTGTTCCAACTTATGGTGAACCCTTTATGTTAATGGATACGTTTGGTTCTCTTACTGATAATTCTCTAACATGGACAACGGGTGGTATTGAATATTATTTAGTAAGTGATGTGATGAGTCAAGATGAATTATTAGAAGTTGCTCAATCCATTAGTGTATTACCTACTATGAAATAATTAAATATTTATTTTTATCCTTAGATATGTTATAATTTAATTGGTGATAGAAATGGCAAAAAGTAAAAAAACATCCAATAATAAGAATAAAATAAAGAAAAGTGCACAAACTAATATCAAAATAGGAAATACCTCTCTTTCTAATGACATGTCTAAGGCAATAAAGTGTATTTTGGTTGTGGTTATCCTATTTGTATTCATGTATGGAATTACGGTGTTAATCTTAAAGAATTCTCCTTATGAGTATACAAAGGAGGACGTAGAAACGTCTATACAGTATGATGAAATATTAGCAGGGACCTCTTTTCAAAAGAAAGATAGTGAGTATTTTGTTCTGTTTTATCATACCGATGGTGATAATCAATATATGAATTTGCTTAGTGATTATCAAGCAAAGGAAGAACATTTACCCATTTATTATGTAGATTTAGATAATAAGATGAATCACTCTGTGATATCAGAAGAATCCAATAGCGAAGCTAGTAATGCATCGGAATTAAAAATAAAGGATGCTACCTTAATCAAATTCAAAGATGGAAAAATAGAAGAGTATATAGAAGATGCTTCTAAAATTAGTGAAGTACTATCTTCATAAAGTTGTTTTTACAACTTTTACTTGCCTCAATAGCTCAGTTGGTTAGAGCACTTGACTGTTAATCAAGGGGTCCTAGGTTCAAGTCCTAGTTGGGGCGCCATAATAAGGTATGTAAACTATTATATTTAATAGTTTTTTCTTTGGAATCGAAATGGTATAATGTATAATATTGATGTTGGTGATACTATGAGAAAAATTTTATTTAAAATAAAAAAATTTTTTTTAATTCTTCTTTCTTTTTTCTTTCATTTATTGTTTGATAGGAAGAGTGATACAAGTAATGTTTCAAATACATTAGAAGAGAATAAAAGAGCAAGAAAGTATTTTAAAGATTCTATAAGGAATGAAAAGGATAGAAAAGAACAAGGAAGTAAAAGGGAATTATATAACCATAAAAAAGAAGCTCAAAATAATGGTTATCCTTCTATAAAAAAAGATATCAGAAAGGTATATTTTATTCAACAATATGTAGAAGATATTACTTTTAGATTAAAAAAAGAAAATTCCTATCAAGAATTAAAAGAACTTTATAACGAGTTAGAGAAATATAAAGAACAGGTTTCTTTTCTTCAAAAAGAAATAACGAAATCATCTACAGAAGAAGAGGAGTACAGGCAATTTATTTCTATCTGCGATATCGTAAAGGAACAAATAAAAGTAGATGAAAAAAAGATAAATTTTAATCTAGATATAAGGCAAGTAGAAGATAACAAACAAGAAATCAAAGTAGTAACGGTAAAAGAGGAGCAAAAAGAAGAAAATCGATATGAAAATATCATGAATCCTTCCGAAAAAAAGATAGAAGAGAAGAAAGAAAGTATAGAAATAGAGGATGAGAAACAACAAGTAGATTCTAAAAAGGAAGAAAAGAAGGAAGAAAAGCAAGAACGAGAAAAAAAGAAAGAAATAGATATTCAGGAAAGAGAAGAAAAAGAGGTATTAGAAGAACAAATTGTAATAAAAGAAACACCTAAAGTAGTAACTAAATCGAATGAAAAAAAAGAAGATTTAGAAAAAAAGAAACCAGAGGATACTCCTAAAAAAAACTTAGATATAGGCAATTATAAAATGGAATTAGAAAATATTCGCAATATGATTCGAAATATTACGATATCAAAACAAAAAAAAGTAGGAAAGAAAATTTCTTCTAATATTATGACTGCTATGCTTGTTTTTGCCACTTTATCTCCTGTCATTCATCATAATTCAAATCACACCAAAAAAGTAGCTACTGCTTTATTAATCAATAATAAACTAAGACAATCTAATAACTTATTATCAAATAAGAAAAAAAGAAATTTAAAATATAAAACCGTAATCTCTAAAACAAAAACAGAAGATGTTAGTGTGAATGTTGATTATATATTAAGTGATGCTTTAGAACAAATCAGGCAGTTACGCTCTATGCTGTTACAATTTGGTATGAATAATGAAATAGTAAATCTTTTAAATCAATTAGATGAGCTGGAAGCGGAAATGTTAGAAAAGATGAATTATATGAATACAAAAGGAAATCCTTATGTAAAAAAAATAATTCGTTAAATTTGTCATCATTTTTTCTGATTTATGATATGATAGTAATAAAGAAATTAGGTGATGTTTAGTGATAGAGAAAGAGAAAAGAGACCTGGATTTAAAAAAAAAGAAGTATAGCTTAAAAGATTTGATTCCAATTGTTTTCATTTCTATTTTAATTGGAACTTTACTTGGTGCAATGATAACATATAAAAAAGATAATCTTCAAATATCAAAAGTTCCGGAGGAGTTAGAAGAATTGGTTCAAGTTTATGATAATATATCCGAAAATTATTATCATAAGGTAAATAAGAAAAACTTAATTGATTCTGCTATTGAAGGTATGTTGGGGTCTTTAGATGATCCTTATTCTGTTTTCTTAAATAAAAATGAATCGACAAAGTTCAATGAAACAATTAGTGGAGAATATGTTGGAATAGGAGCTACTGTTAGTTTTAATGAAGATAAAGTTGAGGTTGTAGAAGTCTTAGACTCTTCTCCAGCTAAAAAAGCAGGTTTAAAAGAAAAAGATATCATACTGAAAATAAATAATACTGACCTTACCAATAAAAGCTTAAGTGAAATTACAAACATGATACGAGGAAAAAAGAATACCAAAGTAGATTTATTAATTAAAAGAGGAGAGAAAGAAAAAAAGATTGAAATTGTAAGAGAAGACATTGAAATCGATTCTATTGAATCAAAAGTAATGAAAAAGGATAATAAAAAGATTGGGTATTTATCCATTGATACTTTTGCCTCTAACTCTTATAAACAATTTAAACAAAAATTAGAAAAACTAGAAAAACAAAAAATAGATTCTTTAATTATTGATGTCAGAGATAATCCAGGAGGACATCTTACTCAAGCAACTGATATCATTGAATTGTTTTTGAAAAAAGGAAAGATACTATATCAGATTGAACAAAAAGGAAAGAACCAAAAGATGTATGATCAAACAAGTGAACATCGAAAATATAAGGTAGTAGTATTAATAAATCATTCTAGTGCATCGGCATCTGAAATATTAGCGTCTTCTTTAAAGGAAAGTTATCAAGCTATCCTTGTTGGAGAAGCTACTTATGGAAAGGGGACTGTACAAAAGGCTTATCAATTATCATCTGGTAATACGATTAAATATACCACTCAAAAATGGTTAACAGCAAAGGGAAAGTGGATTAATGAAAAAGGAGTATCTCCAGATTATGAAGTTAGTCTTAATGAGGAATATATTAAAAATCCAGTATTGGGAAATGATAATCAACTAAATAAAGCTTTAGAAATATTAATAGAAAAAGAAGATAAATAATTTCAACTTATCTTCTCTTTTTTTATTAGTCTTGCATTTATAATTAACTGCATTCCTTTATTTTTCGGACTACAAGTTGTTAGAACTAATTGATGTTTACTAATCCGATTTAATTCAATATAACCATCTTTTTCTCTTTCATACTTGTTTACCACTTCATATATATAGTTATTGTTATGGTAAATAAACTCCACATCGTCTTTGATTTCTAAATGATCTAAATTTTTAAAATAAGCTATTTTTCCATCTCCAGAATGGGCGGCGATAAAAAGCATGCTTTCTTCTTTCTCTGGAAAAGTAGATTCTTTTAAAATCGTAATATTTCTATCTACTTGATTTTCCTTTGTACCAATGTCATATAAATTATTTTCGATTCCAATTTTTCTAATGATTAATTTAGCGATTGGTATTTGATGGGTCTTACTTGAGTATTCAAAACTATTTGCTATTATATCATTCGTTGTAATCTTCTTATTAGTATTCAAATAGCAACAAACAACTATTAAAATCAGTAGAATAAAAACGTTAAGAAAATATCTTCTTTTTGACATAAATCGTACTAATCAGTAAGATGAATAGGTAATACATGGAATTACTAGTATGTGTGTTAGGTACTTTAATTTTATAATCGTATAGTGTTACTTCTAATTTTTCTTCATCAGATACATCAATTAACTTATTCTCATTCATAGTATAGCCTTCTTTTGTATTTTTTTGAATAAGATTATATTTTCCATAAGGTAGAGTAATAGAAGCCCTTCCTTCGCTATTCGTTGTAATGGTATTTACAAGATTATTTTTACTATCAAAAATGTCAAAACTAACACCTTCTTCTTTCTCAAAAGTATTACCATCTCCATAATTTTTATTAATTTCTATTTCTTTCTTTATTACTTTATTTTCAAGAGTTAATTCTACTTTTGGATCTACAAATTCTATGGTAAAACTATACCAATTATTATCTAAAAGATATCCCTCTCCTGGTTTTTGTTCCTTTATGTAATATTTTCCAGCTTTTAGGTTTTCTAATTTTGCAGTCATATCATCTCCAATTATTAATTCATTTATTTTGTTTTTGTTCGAATCATATAAATCGTAGATTGCACCACTAAGAGAGGCATCCCCACTTGGTGTAGTTGTTTTGGTATCACTATCTATTTTGGTGATTTTAATGGATGTTTTATAAACCACTAAGTGGATTTGAAAATTGGTAGGTGTTAAATCTCCAACGATTACCATATTTTGACTGGTAGGAGAATTGAAAAATAATGGTATTTTTCCATAATCTCCTTCTTGTTTGGAAAAATTTAAGGTATAAGTTCCTTCATTAAAATTATCTAAAGTTAAGGTATTATCTTTAATGATTGCTTTGTTACTGTCTGATATAAAATCAGATAATGTATGAAACTTATCTTCTACCGTAAAAGTTTCTCCTTCTACAATAGGAATCAATTTATTAGCAAAGTTTGGTATTCTTTGATAATTATCTATTAAAGTGTTTATTTCTGCTATTTCTTTTTGGAATGGTTCTATTCTATTTCCATTTAAACTATCTGTGAAATAGACATCACCTGAGTAATCAGATTCTTTCCAAACCATGTATTGAGTAACGGCATACCATTTTGGATCTGTATGATTATCATATTGATATCCGAAATAGATTATTTTTTTGATTCGTTCCATTTGTTCTTCTGTTAGATTAGAAGCAACAATACTACTCGTATAAACCCCATTTTCATTAAACATTGCGAATGGTTCTACACAATAAGAAAATTGTCCTGTTCCACTCTGATGAAAGAATCTTGCTTTTTGATAATACTTCGTTCCTCCTTTCTCTTTTGTTACATAAATTCCATCTATATAACTTCCTTCATAAAAAGATTCGGCATTTACATTCATTGAAGATAGAATATTCATACCTATAAATGCTATTAAGAAAATCATTATTTTTTTCATCTAATTCCTCCTTCTTTTTCTTAACGCCTTAGACTATAAAAGAAATGGTAAGAATTTGCAAATAGAGAAAATTTAAAAATCAGAATTATTATTTTAAATATTTTCTATTTTCATAGGGGAATTGTTCAAAATATGGTAAACATTAATACTTTAAAATATAAAAATGATAGATAGAAGCAATATTTGACAAACCATAGGAATAAAATTATAATGAGTGTACGGTGGTGATAGAATGAGTGATATTGATATTGCAAGAAAAGCAAAGAAAAAAGATATAGTAGATGTGGCAAAAAGTTTAGGAATGAAAGAGAATGATATAATCTTATATGGAAGAGATAAAGCAAAAGTTCTTATGGACCATGGTTCTAAAAAAGGAAAGTTAATTTTAGTTACCGCTATTAATCCCACTCCTTATGGAGAAGGGAAAACAACAGTGAGTATTGGTCTTGGAGATGCTTTTCATTATTTAGGAAAGGAGGTTTTAATTTCTCTAAGACAACCCTCTATGGGACCAGTATTCGGGATGAAAGGAGGAGCAACTGGAGGAGGATATTCACAAGTTGTTCCTATGGAGGATATTAATTTACATTTTACAGGAGATTTTCATGCTATCACTTCTGCAAACAATTTGTTGTGTGCGGCTATTGATAATCATATCGAAAGAGGGAATGCATTAGATATTCAAGAAGTTTTGTTTCATAGAGCATTAGATGTAAATGATAGGGAATTAAGAAATGTTGAATTAAAAAATAGGAAAGAGGAATTTACTATTACCGCTGCTAGTGAAATGATGGCTATCTTCTGTCTTTCTAAAGACTTATCTGATTTAAGGAAAAGATTAGGAGATATTGTTATTGGGAAAAATAGCAAAAATGATTATATTTATGCGAAAGAACTAAATGTAGTTGGTAGTTTAGTAGTACTTTTAAAAGATGCTTTTTATCCAAACCTTGTTCAAACATTAGAAAATACTCCTGCCTTTATTCATGGAGGTCCTTTTGCTAATATTGCTCATGGTTGTAGTAGTATTAAATCAACAAAATTGGCATTATCTTTAGCGGATTATGTGATAACAGAAGCTGGGTTTGGAGCTGATTTGGGAGCAGAGAAATTCTTTGATATAAAGTGCCAGTATGGTGATGTAAAACCGGATGGAATTGTTTTAGTAGCAACAATAAGAGCCTTAAAATATCATGGGAAGGGAATACTAAGAGAGGGTATTGAAAATCTAGGAGCACATATCAATAATTTAAGAAAAAATAATTCGAATATAATAGTCTGCATTAATAAGTTTGAAGAAGATAGCGAAGAAGATATTACTTATATTATAGATTTTTGTAAACAAAAAGGAGTAGAGGTTGTCCTATCGACTGCCTACAAGAATGGTGGAAAAGGTGCAGTGGAACTTGCAAAGAAAGTATTATCCTTACTTGATAGAAAGAATCAATTTTCCTACCTTTACCAACTAGACCAAAAGCTTACCGATAAAATAGAAGTATTAGCGAAAGAGATTTATCATGCTTCTGGCATTCAATATAGTGAGAAAGCTTTAAAAAATATAAAGGAACTAGAAGAAAAAAATACATCTAATCTTCCAATTTGTGTTGCGAAAACTCAGTATTCGTTTTCTGACGATAAGGAAAAATTAGGAAATCCAAAAGATTATACTCTTCATATACAGGACGTTAGATTATTTCATGGAGCAGGATTTATTACTATATATTTAGGGAATATTTTAACGATGCCAGGACTTCCGAAAGAACCTAATTATGAAAAAATAGATTTAGATGAAAAAAATGAGATAATTGGTATTTTCTAAAAAATAAAAAAGTGGTTTCTACTTTTAGAAATCACTTTTCGTTTGTTGATTTTCTGCTTGTTTTGCTTCGACAGTTTTGTCTAGTAAAACTTCATCTCCAGATTTTGGTTCGTATACTGTCACAGTGCTAGTATATAATTTTCCATTATAACTAACAGAGTATAAATAACTACCTGGTTTTAAGATATCCACATTACTAGTATCTAATCGAATTGCCTTCATTACTTCAATAGAAAGATTTTCTTTAATGTAACTTTTGATATCATTTGGTAATTCTTTTCCTACTTCTATAGATAACTCATTTAATGTCATAGATTCTACTTGAGGCAATGGTTTTGCAATTACATTAACGGTACCATTATATATTTTCTTTTGATAGGTAATGGTATAGGTATAACTTCCAATATTACTAATATTTACATTAGAAGTATCTAGTTTAAGTCTATTTATAATTCCTTCATCAATATCATCTGGTGTTAATAAGTATTCTTTTACATTCGTACTAATTGGTACCTCTTCTTGAATTGTTATTTCTTTTAGTTTTATTTCGTTACTTTTACATTTTGAAACTTTTTTTTGTGTAACACTTAACTTTGTAACATCACTTTGTTCAAAATTAATTATTTTTGGCATCGTAATACCACTAATAATACACAAGCCACCCAAAAATGTAAAAGATAATACTGTGAAGTTTCTTAGGTTATTTGTCATAACATCTCCTACCTTCTATAAGAATTATATCATAAATCTACCCTTATTCAAGAAATATTTAAAAATATTGTTGAAAACTGTTACAATTTAACATATACTTAACTAAAGAGGTGAAAAAGTAGTGGAAATATGGTTTATTGCATTTTTGGTATTATTACTAATAGAATTGTGTACCATTAACTTAGTATCTATCTGGTTTGCGATAGGTGCCTTAGGAGGAATGGCAACGGCTTACTTTACAGAAAATGTGACAATTCAAATAATTATTTTTATTATTCTAAGTGTGATAGCACTTTTAATAACAAGACCATTTGTTGCAAAGGTGCGAAAAAGAAAGATTACTCCAACCAATCTAGATAGAGTGATAGGAAAAGAAGGAATTGTAACGAAAGAAATTTTAAAGAACTCTTATGGGGAAGTGAAGGTTGCAGGAAATAAATGGACCGCAACTAGTAAAAAAGAAATCGAAGAGGGGAAAGAAATTAAAGTATTAAAGATTGAAGGCGTAAAGCTTTTAGTCGAGGAAATTGAGGAGGATTAAGATGTTTTTATTTATTATTATTGTTATTGTTGTTATTATAGCAGCAGGTGTTAAAATCATACCACAATCAAAAGCTTATGTGGTAGAAAGATTAGGAGCTTATGATAGAACGATGGAGACAGGACTTCATTATCGTGTTCCTATTATAGATCGAGTAGCGAATGTCGTTAGCTTAAAAGAAACAGTAAAGGATTTTGCTCCACAACCAGTTATTACAAAAGATAATGTCACTATGCAGATTGATACCGTAGTTTATTATCAAATAACAGATTCTAAACTATATACATATGGAGTAGATAATCCAATTAGTGCGATTGAAAACTTAACAGCTACAACGTTACGTAATATTATAGGAGAATTAGAACTTGATGAAACACTAACATCACGTGATATTATTAATTCGAAAATGAGATCAATTCTAGATGAAGCAACTGATCCATGGGGGATTAAAGTAAATCGTGTAGAAGTAAAAAATATTCTTCCACCAAGGGATATTCAAGATACCATGGAAAAACAAATGCGTGCAGAACGTGAAAGACGTGAAGCAATATTAAAAGCAGAAGGAGAGAAGAAAGCAGCTGTCTTAATCGCAGAAGGAGAAAAGGAAAGTGCTATCTTAAGAGCAGAGGCTAAAAAAGAAGCCCAAATTAAAGAAGCAGAAGGTGAAGCGGAAGCTATTATTAAGATTCAACAAGCAACGGCAGAAGGATTAAAATTATTAAAAGATGCCAAAATGGATGAAGCAGTACTAAAATTAAAGAGTTATGAAGCTTTAGTAGATGTAGCAAACGGACAAGCTACTAAAATTATTGTTCCAAGTGATTTACAGAATATCGCAACCATTGGAACTACGATAAAAGAAACAATAAAGAAATAAGAAAAATAAGGGGCAAATAAACAAGATTATAGTTTGTTTGTCTTTTTTTTCAAAAATTTTGTAAATAGATAGAAGAGGGATGTATATGATCAATAAAGAAAATTTAACTAGGATGTATGAAGGAATCGTAAGTGCTAGAAAGAATTAATTAAAAACTTCTCAATTAAATAGTTATGGATTACACTCAAGAGATTTAACGAAGTTAATGGAGGAGGGTATCTTAAAAAGAGTGAAAAGAGGTTATTATCAAATTATATCTGTGGAAGATTTGTATAATCATACAAAATACTTAGTCTCAACAAAAAATTATGATGGATTAAAATATCTTTTGGAAGAGTGTTATAAAATAGAACCAAGATATAAGGATATTTGCCTTCGCTTATTTTATTATCATGTTAGAAATAATAATTATTTAGAATCAATGAAATATTTTGACGTTTTATTTCATACAGGTAATGAATCTCAAATGAAGGACAACAATTGTTACTTGTACTTACTAAATATGATTATCGATTTACCAGAAGAATATCATGATTATGCAAACAAAATAAAGTTTGAGGATATGAAAATTGATTCCAATGATCGTAACTATAGTGTGATAAATAATAAAATAAGATATAAATTGTTCAATAGGAACTTCAATGATTTAATAAAGCAAATAGAAAGTAAAAAATATATTCAAAATCCCGCAATAAAAGCATTAATCATTGGAGTAATGAAAGAGCAAGAAAGAATAGGAAAACACATTACTATTCTATCAAAAGAGAAAAAGTATGAAGATATGGTTGATTATTTGAAACAAATTCAAGAAAAATGCTATCTTAATAATAGAAATAAACACTATTTATTTTTGGCAGAGAAACTATTAGAAATGAAAAAAACGAAACAAGTGCCGAAACCTGTTGATTTTCCTACAGAGTCTTTATTTGATGCAATAGATAGTAAAAACTTTGAATTGGCTCTTTCTATACAAGATGCTTACATTCACGAAAAAATAATTTCCCCGGAGAATAATGCTTTTCATATCTTATTAACAGATATCAATAATATGATAAAAGAGATTAAAAATGAAGAGTGTGAGAAACCAAATTCAGAAGAAATGAATTTAGAAGTAGAAACGAAGACTAATGATACTATTCTTGATATCGCTGATTATTTAATGAATCAAGATTATGAGAGTGCTTTTCCTTCTATAAATGGATATTTAAAAGAAAGAAAAAAGGAAAAATACCAATTTTTAATAGAAGATTTGATATATATTAGCGTATTAAATGAGGATATGGATTATATAGAGCCCATTACTACTCTTATGTATATTGGGTTGAATAAATTCAGTTTAGATGTAGAAAATTATGTTAGGAAGTTTTATTTTTCTATGGAGCAAGATAAGTTTGATGAAGCCAGTATTTACCTTGATATGATTTTAAAGTCAAAAAAATTAGGACAAGGGTTTCTATTACCATATGAGTTGAATTTATTACTATGTAATGTTGATGATATGATGGGAAGTAGCAAGACAGGAATAACACATACTAGTAGGGAACTAGTAGGGCGATATTTGCAGACTATTGATAAAGAAGATATTTTGCCACAAACTAAATTTATAAAGAATAAAAGAAAATAAATAGAGTATTATCTTCATATAACAGATTGTAAAAAATAAATTAGTGACATAATAGGAATAGTCACTTTTTTTGTTAACAAAATAAAAAGGCACTTAATAAAACTAAGTGCCAATCTATATACAGGGGATCTTCACCTAACTCCGTGAACCCTCCCCACTAATATATTATGAAAAAGAAGAAAAATTATTCATAAAATAGATATTATTTCTATTTCTTTTTTAATTGGTATACTTTTGCACCCTTTTCGATTAATTCTTTCTCGATTCCTCTTGTATTCTCTTCTTCTAGCTGATTATCAATGTCAAAAATATGATAATCATTAGTACGACCTTCCAAAATATTTTCTTTATCACTATTTTTAATATAATAGTCGATAGCACTGTTAACCTTATTATAAGAAAAAGTTATTTTTATGTCATTCTCACATTCTCTAAATATGAATTGTTGATTACCGAAAGGGATTACTAAGTGTTGATGCTCACAAAACTTTTTTTCTTCCTGTTCTTGTTCTACTTTTACGTTCTTTTTTTCATCGTTTTTTTTCTGAGCAGTACATCCAGATAATATGGTAGTGGATGTCAGTGCAAAAAGTGCCAATGATTTTCTGGTTATTTTGATTTTCATAAATAGGTTTCCTCCTTGTTAAATATTTATGCTAACTATTATAGCACATCTCTTTTTTTAATAAAATATTAGTTAGTGATTTATTTTCTAATAGCATTTATGATATACTAAAAATAAGAAAAGGTGAGTGTTATGAATTCAAATGAGATAAAAAGAAAACTAGAAGAGTACTTAGAAGAAGTGAATACTGTATGGAGGTCACTTTGACTGTGATGAAAAAGAAAAAAGAGTCGTCTCTTTAGAAAAATTACAAAATAATGGTGATTTTTGGAATGATAGAGAAAAAGCAGAACAAACTATTAAGGAAGTAAATCATCTGAAAAGTATCGTCTTACCACTATCTGACTTAAAGGATCAATTATCTTCTAACCTTGATTTATTATCTTTAGTAGAACTAGAAAAGGATGAAGAATTATTAAGAGGAATAGAAGAAGAATTGTCTCTTCTAGAAGAAAAGTTAGAGGAGATTCGTATCCTACTACTTTTAAATGGCAAATATGATAGTGAAAATTGTATATTAGAAATTCATCCAGGTGCAGGAGGAACTGAATCTTGTGATTGGGCAGAAATGTTATATCGAATGTATACGAGATGGAGTGAAAAAAAAGGTTATAAAATGACTCTTCTGGATTATCAAAAAGGAGAAGAAGCAGGAATAAAAAGTATCTCTATGTTAATCAGTGGTAATTATGCTTATGGATATTTAAAAAATGAAAAGGGGATACATCGATTAGTTAGACTTTCTCCATTTGATTCCAATAATAGAAGACATACTTCTTTTGCTTCTATCGAAGTAACTCCGGATATAAAAAAAAATATTGATTTAAAAATAGATGACAAAGATTTAAAAATTGATGTTTTTCGTTCTACTGGTGCCGGAGGACAAGGAGTAAATACAACTGATTCTGCTGTTCGTATTACACATTTACCATCTAAAATTGTAGTTACTTGTCAAAATGAAAGAAGTCAAATTCAAAATAAAGAACATGCTCTTCAAGTATTAAAGGCTAAATTATTACTAATAGAAGAGGAAAAAGAAATGAAAAAGATAAATGATATCAAAGGCGAACAAATGGGAATTGATTTTGGTTCTCAAATTAGAAGTTATATTTTACATCCTTATTCCTTAGTAAAAGATCATAGAACAAATGAAGAAACGAGTAATACTAGTAAAGTATTAGACGGAGATATTGATATATTTATAGAGAGTAATTTAAAAAGAGGTGTATAAAATGGGTTGGTTTTTTAAAGATAATTTAAAAGAGATAAGAGAACGAATTGAAAAGAAATCAAAACTAGGAAGATATATTCAATTTTGTATTGGTTGCTTATGTATTGCTATTTCCTTTAATTTATTTTTAGCACCAAATGATATTGTATCAGGTGGAGTGAGTGGTATTTCTATCTTATTAAATCACTTAATAGGAATTAATACTTCTGTATTTATTTTAAGTGCTAATGTGTTGTTACTGGTATTAAGTTATTTCTTATTGGGAAAAGAAAAAACAAAGGCTTCTGTATTTGGTAGTTTACTCTATCCATTTTTTATAGAAATAACCAAAAATATTAATTTATATTTAGAAATAGATAATTCGCAACTTTTACTATCTACTGTTTTCGCGGGAGTTCTATACGGTTTTGGTTCTGGAATCATATTTAAAGCTGGATTTACCACTGGAGGAACCGATATTTTGAATCAAATTATATCGAAATATTTTAAAGTTAGTATGGGTAAGAGTATTCTATATTGCGATGGTACCATAGTAGCCTTTACAGGACTTATATTTGGTATCAATAAACTAATGTATTCTATTTTAGTATTATATTTAGTTAGTTATATGTCAGATAAAGTAATATTAGGAATATCAGATAGTAAAGCTTTTTATATTATTACCAAAGAAGAAAAGAAAATTAGAGAATATATTTTAAAATATTTAAATCATGGAGTAACGGTAATTGATGCCAAGGGTGGATTTCATAAAGAAAATAAAAATGTATTACTATGTGTTTTACCAACAAAGGATTATTATAAACTAAAAGAGGGAATTAATGAGATAGATAAGGATGCCTTTTTCGTAGTAACCGATGCTTATGAAGTGTCAGGCGGGGAATAGTTATGGCATTTCTTTCTAAAATTAATTTCAAAAAGAATAAAGAAGAAGTATTAAGAAAGATAAAAGAGAAACATGTAATTTTTAGATTATTTCAGTTATTATTATCTTTATTAATCTCTTCTTTTTTATTTAATCTCTTTCTTTTTCAGTTCGATATTGTGACTGGTGGAGTAAATGGAATTGCTGTTATTGTAAACAAAATATACCCACTAGATCCTTCGATTATTATTTTTATTACTTCTTTTTTCCTTTTGGTAGCAAGCTTTTTTTACTTAGGAATGGAGGCTTCTATTGGAGCGATTTTCGCTACTTTTGTATATCCTATTTTGGTAAAAATCACTTCCTTTTTTACAGCGAATATTGTCTTAGAACCCAATGATTTATTATTAGTATCTATTTATATAGGAATTATTGGAGGAATAGCGAATGGACTAATGTATAAATCAGGTTATTCTAATGGTGGCTTACCCATCATCAGTCAAATCTTATATAAAAAGTTAAGAATTGCTACTTCTAAGAGTTCTTTTTTTATTAATGGATTCATTGTTTTAATTGGTGGGTTTCTGATCTCATGGACAAATGCTCTATATGCCTTTACAATTCTTTACATTAATAGTTTTATGATTGAAAGAATGGTGATAGGGGTGTCTAAGAAAAAAGCATTCTATATTATCACAGAGGAAGAGAAAAAAATAGAAGAATATATTCTTACAAAGTTAAACCATGGTGTTACGGTGATTCCTATTGAAAAATGCTTTTTAAAAAGACCTGGAAAAATGCTTTTAACGGTAGTTCCTACCAAAGATTTCTCAAGATTAAAAAAAGAAATTAAAAAAATTGATAAGAATAGTTTTTTCTTAGTTTGTGATGCCTATCAAAGCAAAGGTGGAAAATAGTGGATTTCTTCGAATATTCTTTTTTTTTGTCGTAATATGTAGTATAATTATTAAAGATAAGGTGGTTGATTATATGGATTTAATTAGACTAAAAAAAGTTAGTAAAAAGTATAAAAATGGAGTAACAGCAATTTATGATTTAACTTTATCTATTCAAAAGGGATCTTTTACTTTTGTGATTGGAGGATCTGGAAGTGGAAAGAGTACTTTTATTAAGATGTTATATCGAGAAGAAAAACCGACTACAGGTCAAATTGTAGTTGGTGGAGTTAATGTAGTTAAATTAAGAAATAAAAAAGTATACAAATTAAGAAGAAAGTTAGGAATTGTCTTCCAAGATTATAAATTGCTACCAAAATTAACCGTATTTGAAAATGTTGCTTTTGCGATGGAAGTAATTGGTGCCACCAAACAAGAAACGAGAGCAAAAACATTAAAAGCTATAGAAATCGTTGGATTAAAAAATAAAGTTCATAATTATCCAGATCAACTATCTGGTGGAGAACAACAAAGAGTGGCGATTGCCCGTGCCATTGTCAATGAACCAAAGTTACTTCTTTGTGATGAGCCTACGGGAAATCTTGATCCAGAGATGAGTATGGAAATTATGGCAGTACTTGATCATATCAATAAAACCAATGGAACGACAATCCTAATGGCGACACATGATCAAGATATTGTGAATAAAATGCAAAAACAGGTAATTACTTTGAAAGATGGAAGACTTATTAGTTTTAAGGAGAAGGGAGGTTATCATAGTGATGATGACGATATTTAGAATGATTGGTCGTGGTATTAGAGATGCTTTTAAAAGTGTTTTTCGAAACTTTAGCCTATCTTTAGCTTCTATCTCTTGTATTACGATAACACTAGTAATTGTTGCTATTTCCATTATTGCATCCTTTAATGTTGAGAATTTTGCAAAAAAAATAGAAAGTGATTTGACGATAGTCGTATTTATGGAAAACAATGCTGACGAAAAAGAAGTAGACAATGCAAAAAAAGAAATTGAAAGAATGGATAACATTGATTCTTATAAGTTTGAAAGTAAAAATAGAGTCAAGGATGAAATGTCAAAACAGTCGGATGTTTTTGATGCCGTAATGAAAGAATGGGATGATGAATCAAACCCTTTAAGAGATACTTTTCAAATAAAAGTAAAGGATGTAGAAAAAATAAAGACAACGGCAAAACAATTAAAAAAGATGGATAAAGTTGCAGTAGTAAGATATGGAGAAGGAATGGTGGATAAACTAATTAATACTTTTTCATCGGTTGAAAAAGTTGCCTATGGTGTGGTTATCGCTCTTGTTATTGTTACGATATTTTTGATTATTAATACAATTAAATTAACGATATTTTCAAGGAAAAGAGAAATATCGATTATGCGTTTGGTAGGAGCAAGTAATTTTTCTATCAAAACTCCATTTATTATTGAGGGAATGGTATTAGGACTAATTGGTTCCATTATCCCTGTTATATTAACAACATTTGGTTATTTAACGTTCTATAAACATTTTGATGGCTATTTATTTACTCAAATCATTGAATTAATAAAACCAGAGCCATTTATCTATTATGCATCAGGTCTTGTTGTTATCATAGGTATTTTGGTAGGCATGATTGGCAGTGCAGGTGCTGTCAGAAAGTATTTGAAGGTGTAATATGAAAAAGAGAAGAAGTAGTTATATTATATTCATTGTTCTTGCTTTAGTTTCTTTATTTCCATATGATATTAAAGCAAAGACAGTAAAAGATTTTGAAAATGAGGTTGCTAAATATACAAACGAATTGCAGGCGAAAAAAGACAAGATAGCAAAAAATGATCAGGAAGTAGCAGAAATAAAAGTAAAAATAGCAGATATAGAAAATCAAATTACTACTGCTGAAAACGAAGTGAAAAGATTGCAACAAGAAATAATAGAAAGTAATAAGAAAATAGAAGAAAAAAATGAAGAAAGCAAAAAATTAATAAAATATCTTCAGGTGGTGAATAATGAAAATTCTTACTTAGAATATATATTTGGCTCAACTAGTATCCAAGAAATGGTTTATAGAGTCTCTGTTGTAGAGCAATTAATGGATTATAATAAACAAGTAATGGAAGACTTACAAAATTTAATTAATGAAAATAATAGAAAACAACAGGAATTAAATACGAAGAGCCAAGAACTTGATAATCTTAAAAAGTCTTTGAATGAACAGAAAGCAAGAATTGAGGATGATACGGCAAATATTAAAGTTGGAATGCCTAAACTAGATGAACAAATAAAAGCAGCGAAACGTAATGTTGAATATTACAAAAAATTAGGATGTGGGGCAACAGAAGATATTATCGCTTGTCAATTTAGAGTGGAAGGAGGTGCCTCTATTCCAAGTTCAAATGGATACTATAGACCTATTCAATATGGATATATGACACAAGGATATAGAGGATATCCTGGACATTTGGGAGTAGATATCGGTAGTAGAAATAAAACGATACCAATTTACCCTATCGCAGATGGTCAATTATACTTTGTAGGTTATGATAGTGCGGGTGCTTTAATTGTAGTTTTAAGACATAATGTTGGGGGGAGTTATCTTTATTCTACTTATGCCCATATGTCTAGTTTTAGTGGAGCAGTGTCTGGGTATATAAATCATAAAAGGGGTACATCCGATAGTATAAAGAATGGTCCACTTATTAGCCACAATACTACTATTGGCAATATGGGTTCTACAGGAAATTCATTTGGAGCACATCTTCACCTAGAAATAACAACCTGTAGCTGGCATGATAAAGGTGGCTGTAGCTATGGGCAATATGTCAATAGAACAAAAAACCCTTCTAGCTTAATATCATTACCAAGTAGATGGGAAAATAGATAATATGAAAATGAAGAGTACAATAGATTAAGTACTCTTTTATAGTTGATTAATAGTCTACGAAATAATTTGCTTTCTTTTGCTTAATTCTCTATAATAGCAGGTAGGTGATATCATGGAAAAAAGTGATTTTAGAGCAACAAAATCAGATAATATAAATGAATTTTTATCGATGGCTAGAGATTATTGGTATACTTATATTAAAAAATTAGCATATGGATATCATGATTCTAGTCTAGATTTTTATTTGTTAAAAAGTATTTTTGAATATTATAAAATTACCAAAAAAGAAAATTCTTATTTTACTTTTCTTACGAAAAATTATAAGAAAATAAAAAATTTAGAAACGTTATACTCTATATTAGATGATATTGACAGATTAAATGAGAAAATCTATTATTTTTATCAATCTATTTTAGAAGAATGTTAGGGCAATCGCAAGAAAAAAGTCAATAATGTTTTGAAATACTTCAAATATTCG
>CAJUIY010000023.1 GCA_910586865.1 uncultured Bacilli bacterium | reverse complement strand
CAAGAATTAAAATAAATTTAATTATAAATCTTATTTTTTAGGAGAAAAATCTCCACACTTATTCTACACTAACCTAAAATTTTGATCATTTAATTTTTATTATTAATATTATATTGTTCGTTCAATGAATTGATTCTGTATTTTCCAATAATAGTATATTTTTTCATTATTTTTTGACTAATATTATATAATTTACTTTTTATAGATACATCTGACATAATAGAACATCTTTCCCAAATAACATGACACCAACTCCATTGATTTTCTGTTATATCCCCGTTTATATTTGGAATAAAAAAATTGTTTTCTTCTATTTTCTTTATGATATTTTTTCTAACACTGTCTTCAATTAAATAAGAATTATCTAATGTTTCAAATAAATCTCTCATTAAATCAGTATCATAATTTTTTAATTTTATAGAATAAATTATTTTCTCAATTAGTTTATTAAAATAAAACTGTGATATTTTGATTTTTACAATTTTATAATATTCTTTTATATCATCATGTGATATATGAAAAGGCATTGTTTTATCAATTAGATTATATAAATTATTATTAACATTTATCTTTTCTACATACTTTTCTATTGCACTTATAATCTCGTTTTTATCAAATAAATTTGATTTGTTTATTTTTTTTGCCCACGGATACAAATTATTAAATTCTTTAAACCAAATATTAATATCAATTTTATTGTTAATTTTCTTGATATTATTGTCAACAAAATTATTCAGTCTTTGTTCAACTTCTTGCTCACTACAATAAAATATGTCCTTTTCACTAGTTGTCACACTATACTTTCCAATATAATAATCTAATGCCTTCTTATAATTAACTTCGGTATTCTCATCATTATAAATATTTATTATTGGTCTTATGATACCTAACTTACCATTTATAAAAGTATCGTTAAAATAATGCTTTAAAATACATTCTTCTAAAGATGTATCTTTTTCTAATTTATAATATAAATTATCACAATCCTCTATAACAACTGCAAAACATATCCTTATTAATTCTAACTTATCATTATTTTTTAGTATCTTATTATCAAATTTTTCAAGAAATATTTTTGTAAATAAGATTGATTTTCTTAATGTTCTTAAATTTTTAATTTTATGATTTGATAAAATATTATTTATAGAATTATAAAAATCATCATTACTTATGATATTTTCAATTGGATTATCATCTAATAACTGCTTACTAATTATTTTTACTGCATCTTCTGAATATCGAGTGATATTATATGTTTTATTAATAACTTTTTCTTTGAAACTGTCGTAAACTTCTTTCTCTTTTATTTGTTCCTCATTTGCAACAATAATTATTTTTATATTCTCAATTTCACTCATTGATTCTATAAAGCCAAGCAATTCCTTAACATTTATATTATCGCTCTTTCTTTCTAAATCATCTATAACCAAAATTAGACTTTCTTTTTTTAATTTTTTTCGTATTTTTTTCTCAATATCTGAACTAACATTTGGAATTGGTATTGTTAAAAATGATATTCCAATATCTCTATTTGAATTATTATTAATAAATTCATTAATACTTGCACCTATTTTATTTAATTCATAATAAATTGCAGATTTAATTCCTTCTAATTTATCAATTCCAAATAAAGACACATAAATATACTTTCTACTTTTTAAATATTCTTTTAAATAATATGTTTTCCCTATTCCCCAAGTTCCATTAATAAGAATAATATTATAGTGTTTTTGGAATTCATTATCTAATTTATCTTTTAAATCTGTAATAACCATTATAAAACCTCCTATAAACCCCTTAATTTCCATATAATTATACCATATAAAAAGACATTTTTCTTTAAAATGCCTTAAATAACAATATTGATACTCATTATTCCCCATAAAAATTGTATCCCCACTTTGGACTGTATAGGTAGTAGGATTAGCAACTTCTCCTGTTGGGATTTTTAACTCTTGACCAATACTAATAGTAGAAGAAGGTAAATTATTATAATTAATTAGTTCATCTACTGTAATACCATATTTATTAGCTATAGACCATAAGGTATCTCCTCTTTGAACGGTATAGATAACTGGATTTTGTGTTACTCCTGCTGGAATTCTTAACTCTTGACCAATTGTGATGGTAAGAGAAGAAAGATTATTGTAATTTACTAATTCATCTACTGTGATACCATATTTATTGGCTATGGACCATAAAGAGTCTCCCTTTTGTACTATATATACGGTATCACTTGATGGTACTTTTAATTGTTGTCCAATAAATATAGTGTTAGAAGTTAGATTATTCATCGATTTTAATGTCTCAACTGGAATATTAAATTTATTAGCTATGGACCATAAGGTATCTCCTTTTGCTACGATATAATAGTTTCCTTCCGTTGATGACTGTCCGGGAGGAGTATATGGGGTATTTGTATAATTTGCAATTGCTTTTACAACCCCTTCCGCATAGTCCGTTAATTTATTTTGTAGTTTATTTAAGTCTTTTTGATTGTCAATGAATCCATATTCTACTAAAATGGATTCTGCTGGATCTGTTTCTCTTATAATATAATAGTAATCTTTACTGGGATCTTCTGGTAATCTTCTTTGATAGACTTTTCTTTTGATTTGACCTTCGTCTCCTATATTATTTAAAACCATATTAGCTAGAGTATCATTATTTCTTAGAGCATAGACTACTTCTGCACCTTCGCCACCTGATGGGTTCATTTACCATTAGTAATATATTATTTTTTTACTTTTGTTCCACAAAATAGACATCTGTGGAACAAAAGTAATTTTATTTTGCTATGTATTTTTCTAAAAGTTCTTTTTTATGAGAATATATTTGATTATATGATAATTTAGCAATCAAATCATTCCATTTTATAGCTTCATCATCATCAATTGTTATAACATTTTTATCTAGATATTTTTCTTGTTTTGAAATCATTAGCGCTAATGATGGTGAAATAGGATAATATAATTCAAATTCAGTTGGTATACCATTAAAATCACTATGAAAATTTATTACAGGTTGATCTGAAGTTATAAAATTACAATTTTCATTTTTTAACAAACAGACTTGATATTTTTCTTGAAATAGTGATAAACCTATTTTAAATGCAATACTATGGCGAATTAAAAACCATATATTATCTCCTCTTATATCACGATCATTTAATTCTAAACACATATTATTAGTATTCTCTTTAATTTTTTTTGTTCGACAATATTGTTCTGCAATTGCATGAAAAAATTGCATAGAGTTAATTTCATTTTCTAAAAAAGAAAAGTCTTCTTTATATAATAGATTTAACGTTGGATTTAATCTATCTTCTACCATGCAATTAAAGTACTTTTCTTCGCTTTGTCTTGCAAATTCAATTATTTCATTTTTTGTTGTGTTATTTGAAATATTATAAGCTTCTTTTAGTTCCCTGTTGAGTTTTTCATATATATGCATTAAACTATCACAAGAATTTTTTGCAAAATATCTCCCCATTTCAATTTCTTTATCAGTACATAGTTTGAATTCATAAAAATAATTTTCTTTCGCTATATTCATAATGTTTGTAAAAAATATTTTTTTATTATTCCTTAAACAGTAAATCTTTTCTTGTTGAGTCCATGGTTTTAAATATTTTCTATAAACATAATGTGGTTGTTTTGTAATATTAGACATTAAATAATCACCTATAAATATTATACATTATTCTTTACCTTTTCTACCATAAGGATTTCTTGCTAAATTTCTATTTTCATATTTAAAAGTAACTTCTTGTACTACATCATATTTATATTTAATAGTGATATTTCTATCTTTATCAATCACTATCTTGTCTATAAGAGTATCAATCAATTCTTTTTTAGGTTTATTTAAATCCAATAGTTTTTTAATCTTCTTTGTGTAATCTGGTAAAATACTACTTTTATTTTTTATTTTATATTTTTTTACTTGTTCGTTTTCAATACTTTCATTTATTTGCTTTAATTTGCTTTCTGATTCACTGGCTAATACCTTATAAGTATCTGCTGAAATCACACCATCACACCTGTCATTATATAGAGTTGCCAATCTATTAGTTATTTTATCTTTTTCGATTTGTAATTCTTTAATAACTTTATCTATATCAGTTGTTTCTTTATGAATATTTTTAACAACTTCATTATTTAATTCATTTACATCAAGTTCTTTAATTAATTTAGATAATGATTTATTAATTTGTTCTAGAATTTGTTCTTCTAAATAATTATATGGATAAAAATGTGAATAGCATCTTCCTCTTATAGGATCTCTAGAATATCTATTACAATTAACTGACCAGTAATCTAATTTTTTTCTATAAAGTACAGTTAATCTGTTTTGACATTCTTTGCAGAATAATTTTCCCTCCAATAATCTTTTTTCCCTGTTTGTCTTAACTTCATAATTTCTAGTATTTCTTTTTCTTAAAGTATTAACATAGTTAAAAGTATCTTTATCTACTAGTGCCTCATGTGTATTCTCTACAATTATCCACAATTTCTCATCTAAGGTTATTTTCTTTTTTGATTTATAATTAACTTTTGTTTGAGTATGTTGAACTAAATCCCCAGTATAAATTCTATTACATAGAATCTTTTTTACTGTGGAAATATTCCAATTATCTCTATCAATTAATCTTGATGAATAATTAGTCTTTTTATAGCCACTTGGAGTTGGAACTTTTTCATTATTAAGTCTATTTGCTATTTCAGTAGGTCCAATTCCATCTGCTCTCCATTTAAATATATTTTTAACAATGGGTGCAGTCTCTGGATTAGGTATTAAATGACCTTTATCCTCTGGATCTCTCATATAACCAAAGCAAGGTAAACTCCCAACAAATTTTCCATTCTTTCTTTTTTCATTTAAAACATTTCTAATTTTAACTGAGTTTTGCTTACTATAATAATCATTACAAGCAATTATAAAAGTTGATGAATCATTACTAGCTTGATTTTTAAAACTATCATAAGACTCTAATATAGAAATAAATCTTATATTATTTTCTGGAAAAAATGTTTCAATATAATATCCTGTCATAACATGATCTCTACCTAATCTAGATAAGTCTTTAACTATAACACAATTAATTTTTTTATTATTAATATCTTCTAACATTTTTTGAAATCCTGGTCTTTCAAAATCAGTTCCAGAATATCCATCATCAACATATTCTTTAATTAAATTAAAATTATTGTTTTTAACGAAACTCCTTAATAATTCTTTTTGATTAATTACACTTTCACTATCAGATTCATATTTTTTATCTTTATCTTCTTGAGATAATCTTATGTAGATTCCAGCATTGAAATCTACACCAGTTAAGTAAGTATTATACATTTATCCTCCTTTTCTTCTTACTTAATTGGGTATTAAGACTCATCCATGATAGCATCATCTTATTAGATTTGCAAATCATTAATTAGATGAATCTCCTTTTTCTTCTTTTATTATCTCTTCGATTAGATATTTTAAAATAAGATCTTTAAATGTAGTGTTAGTCAAATAGGCATCCTCCATTATTAAACCACCTATTTAAATTTATGTTTAAATTATTTATTATTGATTTTTTTATTTGCATTTATCAAACTCCTTCCTAGTTATTAACTAGTTATATATTTAAACTAGTTAATTATTTAAATTAATTTATTATATTTAATTTATAATATTAATATTTTTATATTCTATTTATTATATTATTATAGTTAAATATATCTTTTGAAAAAGAAAAATACATCCATTTAATTAGTCTTTATAATCTAGACTTATAGATGTATTTATTTCATTAACTATAAATATTTTTCTTATGAATGTGTTTAAATTCCATTTTAATATAATTATTATCAGATAACTCTTTTAATAATCTAGTAATAGCTCTAATACCTAAATTTAACTTATTACTTAAATAACTATTATTAGCATAACAATATCCTTCTTGATAAGTTAATAACACTAATAAACCATATAATAATTTAGCACTAGAACTTACAGTATTATCTGTTAATAATACTATTGGTATTTTTATATAATTGTCATAATTCACAAAATCACCTCCTAATCATTATCTTCGTAATTATGATTTTTTAACATTTCAATATAACCAATTTCTAATAATTCTTTCATCATTTTAGAAATAGATAAGTTATAAAATTTAGCCATTAATTTTATTCTACCGAATAATTCAAATGGTAAGTATAATTTAAATATTCTCATTATATTCCTCCTTCCTAATAGGATGATTTCCTATTAAATATTGTAATTTTTAAAAAAGCAGGATAAGAAGATAGCACCATAAATTAAAAAAATCCTTATAATATAAGGAAATTTAATGGTGCTATTCTTATTTCGTACTTACGAAATCCATCCTACTTCGTAGGTTAATATATAGGATGTTACTGTATTTAATCCTTTATCTATAATAGATATTTATTCATTGTTATCATCCTATTTTAATAAAATTAATTATTTTTATAGGATGACTAGTCATAATCATCACCTCCATTAAAACAGCAAAAAAGAAGACCTAAGTCTTCCCATAAATATTGCTATTTTACTATATTATAATCTATGGACATTAACAAAACAATAAACTAAATAGTAAACCAAAAAGTAAACAATTTAATACACTAATTAGTAAACTAAATAGTACATATTTCTTTGCATAATATCTCTAGTTTACTCCATTTTATCACTTGACTGTGTTTAGTCAATAAACTAAATTGTATTTTTTTAGTAGTCGAATAGTAAACTAAATTGACTTTAAACAGTCAACTAAATCGTATTCAAATCGTACACGAAAAGTACACTAAATTGTATTTGGATAATAATATCTTAAACTAATCGCTTACATTTTTACAGGGCACTTACTGTAGAGTAATTTCTAAACTTTTATATTATTTTATAACCAAACGATTTCGTAATTTAATTTTCAGTATAAATAGCTATTCTGATTTAATTATTTTTTGATTTAATATAGCTAAATCTCTATTACAATCCTTTTTATCAAAACTATCAAATATTTTCTCTTGACTATCAGCACTCCAATAAACTTTTAAATTTTTTTTAGCTCTAGTAATAGCAGTATAAAAGATGTTTTTTGTTATTCTATCATCAATATTTGAAGTTATTACTACTTTGACGCTCTCGTATTCAAGACCTTGAGCTTTATGAATAGATATAGCATAAGAAAGATTAAAAGGAATTATATGTGCATATTCGTTTTCATCATCATCCTTATCTCGAAATTCATTTACTTTAAATCTAACAATTATTTTATCTTCTTTGTCACTTTCTAGCAATTCTACATCATATGGTGTAAACATTTGATTTATAGATTTTTTATCAACCTCTATTGAAAACCACATCGCATCTTCATCTTCTTCTATATTTTTAATAATTCCTTTTAAATTATTATGAAGAAATCCATTAAATCTTGGACAATCATTAAATAAAACATAATCGTCAACTTTAAAAGTATCCACACCAAAATTATATTCTTTATTTTGATTTGAGCTTTGCATAACTTTATTTATATTATTAATTCCATACATGCCATCATAATTTAAACATAAAATGATTTCATCATCAAAAGTTTTTTCAAATATATTTTTAGATACTTTTTCTGAATATTCTTTACTTCCCATTATTGAAATGGCTTTTTTATCATTGACTCTAACACACTTCCATAATTCTAACAAGTCTTTATCAGATGTTCTATGTGTCATTTCTAATTCAAAAGACACTCCATTTTTAAAATACTTACTACATATTTGAAACCAATTACCATATTGAATAGATTCTATTTGATATATATCTCCAACCATTACAATAGCATTATAATTACTTTTTTCTAAAATATTTAACATATCTTTATTGCTAACCATACTAGATTCATCTATTATTAATAAATCACAGTTTCCATTATAATTTTTTTGATAATTCTTAATTGTCATTATTTTTAGTTTATCATTTTCTTGTAATCTTGATTTTAAATTTGTTACAGCGGTATTAGTATTCGAAATTAAACATACATTGTAATATTTAAAAGCATTAGATAATAATTCTATCATTTTAGTTTTGCCAGTACCTGCTGGCCCATATATAAAAGCAATTGAAGAAGTTTTAAAAATATCATTTAAAATATTAACTTTATCTTCTGATATTGATTCACTACATAGACAATCTTTATAGAATGTTACTATAGAATTTAAAGTACTATTAACTTCACTAGCTTTTTCTTCTAATTTTTTTATAATTTGAACAGAATTTTTTTCGTAATCTTTAATATAAAGAAAACCCTTATCTAAAACTAATATACTGTCTGTATTTTTTAATCTTGATTTAATTTTATTATTAAATTTTTCTACTAACTTTGGAATATCATCAAAATAGCCTATTTCATTAACTGGAGTATATAGCTCATCATTATTCTCTGTGTTGTTTTTGATATAAGAATATAATAATTCATCATCTCTTTCAGTTATTTCAACAGATTTAATTAAATCATGAAATTTTGGATTATGATTATGAAGAGACATCGCATATGGCATAGCATCGAACAATCCACTCTTTTTATGAATGTACAAGTTACTTAAATATGGGTGTGGAGTTTCGCCTATTTGATCTCTAATAACTGTATTTATCATCCTTGTTGTTAGGTACCTTATTATATTACAACCAGGCTTATTATTAACAATTATTTCTCTCATTTTTTCTAACATTGAACTGATATGATGATTATCTGCACCCTTCCTAATATTTTCTATAATTATTTTAATATCATAATCATTAGAACACAGAATATTATTTATATTGCATTCATTATCACTTAGATAATCCATCAAATTACGATACTCTTTATAGTTTTCATCAAAGTTTTTAGTTTCTCCCATTATCTTGAAAAGATTTTTTAATTCACAAGTTCTAATAGCAGTTTTGCATGAAGTAATTACTTTAATTTTTACTTTACCTACATTTAAGTCAACAACATCATCCACCGAAGTTATATTAATAGAGTAATTATCTGGAATATAAATTTTAGAATAAAATGTTAATCTTTCAAATTTATTATTATAATCTGTCGCTTTTGATAAAGTTATCTCATAATATATATTTCCTTTTGAAAAAATAGTATTACTCTTTTCAACATAAAATTTTCCTTTTATTGTTTTTTTATTTTTTTGATTTATATGTTCAATCCTATCACAAATAATATCATAGTTTTCCTTCATTGACTTATCATCATATACTGGAAATAAATCAATATTGTTAATTATTTCTAAATCAAATTCTTCTTTTAATAATTTTTTAATTAAGCAGATGTATCTATAATAATATTTTACTAGTCTTTCTGCACTATCCTCATTAGGTGTATAATGAGAAGCTGTTCCTTGTAGATAATTATGAAAATTACATAAAAATATATATTGCTTCTTACCTTTTATAGCATCAAATGAAGAATTTACATTATCATAATGTGTATCTAACTCTAAATTATTAATTTTGTTATTAAGTAGTATAGCAACATCTTCTACTAAATTTCTCAATTGAGATAAAATATTTTCTGAAAGAAATCCTTTATCTTTAAGTTTTGTATCATAATAATAAATATTTTTATCTATAACTTTTGAAATATAGGATATTTCTTTTTCTGGCGATATTCTAGACATTACTTCACTTCCTTAATGCAATCCTATAACATTTTCTATAATTTTAATTATTTCAATATTTTACTTTTCTTTTGCATTTATAATTTTTTCTATATCATCGCAAAGAGGTAATAATTGTTCTAACCTATCTACTATTCTTTTCTGCTCTTCTATTGGCGGTAACGGAATATACATTTCCATTACATGTTCTAATTTTAAATTTGATTGAGCAGAGCCTCCACCTTTATGAGAAACAGTATTATGAAAATAAAATGAATTAATCACATAATAAAGATATTTTGATAAATCATAATTAATTGGCGTTAATTTCAACACTCGCTGATTTAATAATGCAAAATCTTCATTTTCGTATATTGCAGTTTTTCCTAATGGTTCTGGATTATTAGATTGTGATGACAAACACATTAAAAAATCACCTTTATTAACCTTTGATTTTAGCATTTTATCAGTTGGGATTTCAACAAATGAAGTTTGACTATTTATTTCTACTATTCTTTTCATTATATTTTGACTTTTAATTACTGGATATCCTTTACCATTTTTTAAAGTTTCTGATGGTTTATATGAATATCCATTTTGATAATCAAATAACATACCTAATTTTATCCATTTCCAATTTTCTGGTATTTGAAATGGATATTCATCTTCATTGATTGTTAAATTAAATTTTTTATAATTATCTTTTAATTGTGATTTTTCTGGAATTAAATTAATAACATCAGAATCACTAATATTCTGATTTGATAATCCACCATGTATAGCATAATCAATAATTGACTTATCCATTTCAAGTGGTAAATCTGTTTTCAATTTGTTTAATTCCTCTTCAATAGGCTTTATTTCATCTAATTTTGCAAATAATTCTTCAATTTTATCTACTATTCGTTGTTGTTCTTCTATTGGGGGAATAGGTATATCTAAATTCAAAACAAATTCTCTATCAATTCCAGGTATTATACTTTTAGCATTTCTATTTAATTCAATAATTGAATTTTTTAAAAAATATAAAATATATTTTGTATTCATTTCATTAGGAACAATTGCCATAAATTGACGAGCAATATGTACTCTTTTTTTCTCTAAAATTAATGTTTCACCGATTGTTCCCTTGCAAGTTAATAATATGTTGCCTTCATTAGCGATCGAAGTTGGAGTGTCTGTGTAGCGATTAATTATTAATTTTCCATCTGATAAATTGCTAGCACCAGTTAGATAAGGAATCGAATTATCTTTTTGTTTAGAATCGTATCTATCACTTGTCAAATCTTGACCTGAAATTAGTGTTATATATTTACCAAACTTACCTATATTCCAATTTGATGGTAAATCCATATTATTAATAGTTTCTTTTATTTTTTTATCATCAGAATTATATGCTTGTGGAAATATTTTGACTTTTTCTTCTTCATATTGGAAAGTTAATTTTCCATTGAAAGCATAATTTAAAATACTTTTTTTTAACTCATCCACTATCATTTTACATCACCAATTAGTTTAATAATTTCTTGTAATTTTATATCAAGTTCTTTTTCTAACTCTTCTCTTCTTTTTATAAAATTATCCATTGTTTCTTTTGGCGATAAAATAACTTCTTCTTTAACTGGAAATCCACATTGATCTAGATTATAATTTAACTGTTCTATTTCACTAACTGTAAATTTTTTTGATTTCCAAGTGTCAGTTAATGATTCATCATCCTTTATATCTTTAATTTCCTCACGGTTATTCCACCAATCAATAACTGGTTGTAAGTGTTTTAATTCTACTGGTTTAGTTTTGCTGAATGCTTTATAACCATCTGGCATATCCATTCTATAAAACCATATTTCATCTGTAACTTTTGTTTTATCAAAGAATAAAAGATTAGTTGCTATACTTGTATATGGAGCAAAAATTGATCCTGGCAGTCTTATAATAGTATGTAAATTGCACTCTTCAATTAATTTTTTCTTAATTGCTACTTTTGTACTGTCATTTCCAAATAAGAATCCATCTGGTAATACTATTCCAACTCTACCATTATGTTTTAATCTATAAAGTATTTCTACCATAAATAAATCTGCTGTTTCAGAATCTCTTAAATCTGATGGAAAGTTTTGTTGAATTGACTTTTTTTCTGTTCCACCATAAGGAGGATTCATTAAAATTACATCAAACTTATCTTGTTCTTCATAATCTCTTACATTTACTTCAAGAGAATTTCCTCTAATAATATTAGGATTATTAATATCATGAAGTAACATATTAGTAACACATAATAAGTAAGGTAAAGATTTCTTTTCAACTCCGTAAAAAGAATTGTTTAGCATTTCATTATCATTGGCATCTTCAACACTTTCTTTCATGTAATTAAGAGCAGATACTAGGAATCCTCCAGTACCACAAGCAAAGTCAGCCACTGTTTCACCAATTTTGGGTTCAACCATTTTAACTATAAAATCAGTAAGTGCTCTTGGTGTATAAAACTCTCCAGATTTACCAGCACTTTGTAACTCTTTAAGTATTGTTTCATATATTTCATTAAATGCATGTCTTACTTTAAAGTCAGTTAAATCAATTTCATTTAAGACATTAACTACTTGTCTTATTAAGACTCCATCTTTCATATAGTTATTTAAGTCAGTAAATACTTCTTTTACTAGTCTTCCTCTAGTATCAGTATTCTCATCAACTTCTAAATCTTTTAAATGGACAAATAATTGAGTAATAAAAGATTCCATTTCACTACCAGTAATGGCTTTCCCATCTTTCTTATCAATAGCCCAATTTCGCCACCTATATTCTTCTGGAATTATTGAAGTATAATTATCTTCATAAATTTCCCACTCTGATTCTTTAGCATCATAAAGTTTTAAGAATAACATCCATACTATTTGCTCAATTCTTTGAGCATCACCATTAATTCCAGCATCTTGTCGCATTATATCTTGTAGTCTTTTTATCATTGTGCTTATATTCACTATTTAGCCTCCTATCCATATAATTTTGTTTCAAGCATATTAATCATGTTATTATACTTTTCTTTTCCACCAAAGATATTATTAACTATTTGTACTAAACCACCAAATTTGTTAAAGTTTTTAACATTTAATGTTTTAATATTTTCAAGCTCAGTAACTCCATTACTTCTGTAAGTATTTAATAATTCTTCTACAACTTCTTTTTGTTTTTCCGTATAAGTATTAATCTCTTCTGATTCTATTACTTTTTGTATTCTATCATCTTTTGAAATAAAGTCTGTATCATATGCAACATTACTTAACAAATCAAATTCATCAACATTAGTATCATTAAGTTGTTCGAGTAGTGCATCAACCATAACACCCTCACTTGATAGATAATCTAAAAACTCTTGCTTTGATTCTGCTCTAAACCACTCTTGAACAAATCCGTCATGATTTTCATATAATCTTTTCAATTGCTTTTTTGAATACTCTGCAATAGACTCTGTTATTAATTTTCCATCAGCATCATAGTACTTAACAGTTTCTTTAATTATAGAAACATCGACACCTTTTATATATACCTTTTTTGACTCGCCATCTAGTATATCTCCACTAATAGGTTTTTCTGGTTTAGGTTCTGGTACACCATAATCTACTGGTAGTACATCTTTATCACCATTTCCACCTTCAACTGTTAAAACCATTTCTGCTGGTCCATTAAATGATGGATCAGCAAACTTTTCAGAGTTATTTCTAAAGTCCATTATAGTAAAATATTCTTTTCCTTTGTTTGGAAGTAATCTTGTACCACGACCTATAATTTGTTTAAACTCTGTCATACTTGCTATTTCTTCATCTAAAACTATTAATTTAACTGTTTTGGTATCTACTCCAGTTGATAATAGTTTTGAAGTAGTTGCTATTACTGGATAATCAGTATTGGCATCAGTAAAATTTTCTAATTGTCTTTTTCCTATATCATCATTACCAGTAATTCTTACTACATAATTTGGATTAATTTTAACCATATCGGTATTTTCATTTACTAATGCATTACGCATTCTTAATGCATGTTCTGTATCTACGCAAAAAACAATTGTCTTTGCCATACGATCTGTTGCTTTTAAAAATTCTGTAATTCTTTTTGCTACTACTTTAGTTCTTTCATCTATAACAATAGTTCTATCATAATCTGAAATCGTATATTCTCTATCTTCAACTTCATATCCCTCTTCATCAAGTTTGCCTTTTTCTGGACGATAACCTTCTAAATCTCTATCTATTCCTACTTTAACAACTTTATATGGAGCTAAAAAGCCATCTTCAATACCTTGTTTTAATGAATAAGTATAAATCGGTTCTCCAAAATAGTTAATATTAGATACATCCTCTGTTTCTTTTGGAGTAGCAGTCATACCTATTTGTATTGCATCATCAAAATAAGTTAAAATTTCATGCCAATTAGAATCATCTCGTGCACTACTTCTATGACACTCATCTACTATAATCAAATCAAAGAAGTCTTTAGTAAATTGTTTATATATATCCTTATCTTGACTTTTCATTTGATGATATAAGGACATATATATTTCAAAAGAAGAATCCATATTTCTATGTTCTATTTTTGTCATAACTTTTTGAAAAGGTTTAAAATCATTTTGCATAGTTTGATCAATTAAAATATTACGATCTGCTAAATAAAGTATTTTTTTACAAAATTTAGTTTTATGTAACCTATGTATTATTTGAAATGCAGTAAATGTTTTACCTGTACCAGTAGCCATTACTAATAAAAGTCTTTTTCTACCTTTAGAAATGGCTTCAATAGTTTTATTAATAGCAACCCTTTGATAATACCTTGGAGTTTTATTAATATCTAAAAAGTAATAAGGTTCTGTAATAAGCTTTTCTTGTCCCTCGTCAATATTTTTTTCTTTTAAATATCTTTGCCATAATTCTTTTGGAGTTGGGAACTCATCTATTCCAATCTCTTTTTCTTCACCAGTAATCATATTATGTTCATAAAAACCATCCCCATTAGAAGAATAAGCAAAAGGAATATCTAAATCATTTGCATAATCCATTGCTTGTTGAATACCATGTGATACTGTTACTTTATTATCTTTTGCTTCAACTATGGCAATGGGTAAATTAGATTTATATGATAATAAATAATCTACTTTTTTACCTTTACTTCTTTGTGCTATATTTTCTCTAACATTTATCTTACCAGCAGTATAATAATACTCACATCTGATTTGACTTTTAATATCCCAGTCTGCTTTTTGTAAAGCAGGGGTTATATATTTTAATTTAATATCTTCTTCCGTTAAATCCTTTTTAGTTAATCCTGCAAAATCCATATTACCACTCCAAACACTTTATATATATAATTATAGCATAGAATATGTGTTCTTTTAACTGCCACAACGAAAAAAGTAAGATAAATTTCACCTTACTATCTATAACTCTTTTCTTATAACTTTACTATTTATTTTTTCCTATACATGTAACTTTTTTATCTCCAATTTAAAATAATTCATGTACTATTAAATCTTTTGAATGCAAATTATTATTTTTTCTTAATAATAAGTTTTCATAAAATTTAACTAAATAACTACTATCTTCTTTTATATTTAAATAATTATTAAAATAATTACTTCTAACTAATGCATTTCTAAAATAAACAGATTTATCTTTAAATAAAGTATTATCTACATTATATCCTAAACTAATTAAATATTTTTCAATAAATAATGCCGTTGTTCTAGTATTACCCTCTCTAAAAGGATGTACTTGCCATATATTAGATGAAAATTTAGTTATATTATTAATAACTTCAACTATATTCTTTTCTTTATAATTCTTTTCTTTTTCTAAAGAAATATCATATTCTAATGATTCAGTTAAGGTACTACAATCACCATATGCTACTGAATCATTATTTAATATTTTTTCATGTTTAGAAAAATCTATTTTCCTAAATTCACCAGCAAATTCATAAACATCTTGAAATAAAAATTTATGAATATATTTTAAATAATCAACTGATAATTCAAATTTATCTTCATCTAATAATTCAACTATTCTAGCAGATACGAAATCACATTCTAATTCACTATGATTTATTGCATTTTTATTTTCTTTTTCAATATAGTATTCTCTTAATTCTTTTTCTACCTCTTCTATAGTCATATTACCAGTGATATTTTCTTCTAATAATTTTTCTAAATATCTAGAAGGTTTTAAATTATCAACTTCTTGAAGTCCAATAGCCATATCCCATTGTAATTTCTTTAAATAGTTACTAGATTTATATTCTTCATTATATTCATTAATACTTGAATCTAATTCTTTTTCACTCATAATTTATACCTCCTATTTTTCATTTTCTTCTAATTTATCTAATATAATTAAAGCTAGAGTATCTTTTACAATCGATTCAATTTTTCTAACATTTGGAATTTTAGATGTGGAATTTAATAATTCATTCTTGACATTTGTATTTTCTATGATTTTTCTATCATTAGCATCTAGATCTGACATAAATTTATTGTACTTCTTTTCAGTTATTATTTTTTTATATTCGTCAGACAGTTCATTAAATTTAATAAATGCATCAAATCTAAAGTATATTGGATCACCTAAGTTTTTTCTTATTTCCTCAGTATCTTTATAATTTGAAGTACAAATAATTATGGAATTTTTCAAATTAACGCGATAATTTTTATCAATATATGTGCCCTCATCAAACAACTGATAAAATGCAGAAAAACAAACTGGATTTGCCTTATCAAACTCATCTATTAAAATAACATTAGATTTCCTGTCTAATAATTCTTTGGCAAAACTTCCTTCACTCAATTTATCTCCGTAAAGATTATTTATTACATTAATACTTTGATACATGCCAAATGGTTTAATAAATAATTCTGAATCAGAATTCAAAACATTACTTAATATTTTAGATGTTTCTGTTTTTCCAACACCGCTTGGTCCATAAAACATTAAAACTAATGGTTTATCATCATTATTAAATTTTAGATGTGCAATCATTGATTTTTTTAAGTTTAGTAAAGCTGAACTTTGACCATATATTTGTTCTGATATTCTAATCCCAAAATCTTTTATTTTTTCCATTGAAAGTACATCATAAGAATAATTTATTTCATTTATATTTTGACAGTTAACAAATCTTTTTAAATTATCAACTAATTTAATAGGGGGATTTTGAACATATATATTTTTTATTTTATATATTTTTACAAACATCATAAAATTTTGCAAAACGCTTTCATTAACACTTCCATACTCATCAGAATAAACTATAAGATTGTCAAACTCATCAAAATATTTATCTCCAGAACTTCTTTTTACATCAAAATCTACTACTATCTCAGTTAATGTTACATAATTAACAACAGATTTTATTTGTTGTTCAAATTTTTCTTTATAACCAAAAAATATTGTTGCTCTTAATTCACTATTTATCATTATATTGAACTCCTGCGAGAACTACATCATAAATATCCATTTCTTCTAAATCTTGGTTTTGCAATTCTTTGTTTAAAACTTTACTAGCAATTTCCTCTGCGTTTATTTCTTCTGATGTATCTTCAACATTTAATTCATAATCTGCTTTTAATTTTCTTTGAGAAGTTTTTCCAACTTTTATACCATAATAGTTTAAATCCATTTTAAGCAAGTCAGTTAATTTATAGTTATTTCTAAAACGGTTAATATTTAAGCGCAAAACACATCTACTATCACCTACATTCGCTAATACTTCATAATAACCTTTTATTTTTTCCATTACATCATCCAATTTATTTACAGCTATGTCTTTATTAATATCGCTCGTTTCAGAAATAATATATGTATATGGTGTAAACAACTTCAAATAAGTAAATGAGTCTTTCAAAATAGTTATTTTAGCATTTTCAAATTTTTGTATCATAGTATCATCATTACTAACTTTAGAAATAAAATCAGTTAATATTGTATTTGTAATGGTAGATTTAACTATATCTTTACTTTGACTAACTAGTTCTGCGCTTGATTCAATTCCAGCTTCAACATTAAAAATATTCAAAAATTTTAAACCTGAAGCTATTTTAGAACCTATAGATAATTCTCCTTCAGTTTTATTTTCATTTGCAGTTGTAATTTGATTTTCAAGTTTTCCCCCATCTACAATATTTATATAATCTATAGCAGAATTTTCATCAAAATATATAACTTTTATTATTTTGTCTTTCATATGTTTTTCACTCCTTTAATTTTATTTATCGTTAAGCAACTTTGTATATATAGAATTATATCACATTTTTCGATATTCTTTTAACACTTTTAAGTGATTTGTATTTAAAACACATTTTTAAGACTATCTCTACTATAAAAATTTATATTTTGATTAATTATACTTTATTTAAATACAACCGTCCAAATACCCAATTAAATCTAACAATGGTAACTAAACCCTTCCCCTCCAGAGTTTATGTGATTCGACACTAATATCACATTAGGGTCATTCCCATACAAACTCTTCACTTTTGCAATACGTTCATCCTTTGGAAGACTGATATCTGTATCTCTAGTCAATTGTGCAGGTATACCAAGTTCTCTCAATCGATCATACATATATTTAGAAGCTTTTAGATTAAAATCTTTTTCATAAACATTTCCATTGATTGCTCCTGGATCAGAACCTCCGTGCCCTGCATCAATAATAACACCTGTAGTTTTTTTCTCGTTCATATAAACACCTCTACAATATATATATGCCTACCTCTTATTTTTGCTAATGTAATCTTTATTTTACCATTTTAATTGAAATCCCTTTCATACTATGATACTATAAAGTTAGAAAATAGTAATAAAAGGGGATATGTACTATGAAAAAGGATACTAAAAGAAATAACGTAATTATTGGAACTTTGCTAGTCATATTAGCATTTATGATTATCGGTTTTATTTCTTTAAATAATCAACTAGAAGAAAGTAACTCTAACAATAACAGTAAATTAGAAAAGAAGAACAACTGGAATACTGCGATACTGTCAGTGGAAAAAAATAAAGAATTATCAACAGAAAATGTAGTCGAATTAATGAAACCAGAATTTACTGGTACCGCCTTTTCTTTTCATGTTGGCCTACCTGTTGCTTCTAAAGTAGTTTATGATGTAAAAATCAAGAATAAGGGAACTATGGACAGTAAATTTAAAAATACTTTAGGAGTAGAAGGATTCAATCAACAAGAACCAACAGTAATCCAATGTAAGATAGAAAAAATAAACCCAGAAGAAAATCTAATGATAGGAGCGATTCACTCTTTTCGAGTTACGATTAGTAGAGAATATATATCCGACGAAATTTTAAAAAAAGGTGGCACTATTTACTTTGAATATCAATAATTTTCTCTTTTTATAGCACGAAAAAAGATTGGAATAACTATGGTCCAATCCTTTTTTAGTTACTAGGAATCTGCTTTCGATAATGTTATCTTAGTAGTTTTTTCTTTTCCACCTCTCATATAAGTAATTTCTATCATATCACCTGGTCTGTTCTTATAAAGTTCATATCGTAAGTAAGCTGAATCTTTTACGGTTTCCCCATTTATTTTCGTAATGATATCCCCCTCTTTTAAACTAGAACTAGCAGCTCCACTTCCTTTTGTAATCGCAACTACCACCACACCATAATTAATATCTTCATTAATTACAATATTATTTCGATAAAGTAGAGAGGTATCTGATACATTAGCCATACTAATTCCAAGTACTGGCCATTCGATTTTCTTACCTGCTTCTAATTCAGAAAGGTGAGCCATTGCAATCTCAATAGGAATCGCAAATCCCATACCTTCTATTTCATCTTGCACCAATTTCATAGAAGTTACACCAACCACTTCTCCATTAATATTTACTAGTGGTCCTCCACTATTTCCTGGGTTAATCGCAGCATCTATTTGTAATACCTTCATCACCCAATCATTACTACTAGAATTAGAAACACTAACAGATACTAAACGATCTTTTCCAGATAAAATGCCTGAAGTTACCGTACCACGATATTCATATCCCATTGGAGAACCAACGGTAAAGACAGTATCACCTACTAAGATATCATCTGACTTTCCAATCGTAGCGATTTGTGGTGCTTTATTTTTATCTACCTTCAATACCGCAATATCTAGATACTCATCTCCTCCTGTGATTGTAGCTTCAATTTTACTATCATCTGCAAGGATTAATTCTACTTTATCACAACCGGCTACTACATGCTGATTTGTAATCGCATAAGCAGAGGAATCATCTGTTTTGTAGAAGAATCCTGTTCCTGTTGAATACTCTTGTCCTCCTTTATAAGACTCTACCATAAAAACAGCATTATAAATCTTCGCAATAGAAGAATTAAGACTCGTTTTTTCATAAATCTCACTTCTATTTTTTGAAGTAGTGAAATTCGTTTTTGGACTAGAATCCAGATAAGACATGATAGGACTCCACTTTAACAAACAAACCGTAAATATACTTCCTGTAATAAAGGCAAATACTACTAATAAAAATAGATTAACCGATTTTTTTCTCTTTCTTTTTCGTCTTTTTGGCTTATTTTGGTTTGAGTTTTCTTCCCCTTTCCTACTCTCTTCTTTCTGATTAGTAGAAGGTTCTTTTTTCTTTTCATTTTCTTTTTTGGCGTAAACCGTTTCTCCATTGTTTACCGAATGAATAATAATATCATCTTTTGGAGATTTATTTTCTTCTTTTTCTATATGATTCTCAGAATTCATTCACAACACTCCTTTCAATATTTGCTAATTCCTTCCAATTCTTTGGAAATCCCATACGCTTCAGTACATCTTTAATACTAATCGTTTTTAAATTATAATCTAAAGTCCTTATCGCATTTTCAATTTCAATGCTCATAGATTTAAACTTCTCTTTATCTAGAAGCTGTTTCATAATAATCATTAAAGCAAAAGCATCATTTTTCCCACAGATGAACTCTCCATCTTCCTTTGGTATTTGTAATAACCTATGAAATATTGTATCTTCTATTTCTTTTTGTGTTTTATTTTCGTAGACAATATCTTCATGAGCACACAAATTACGATAGTTCGCTAGAATAGGTAAATAAATAATTAATTCCTCTACCTCTACTCCATATATTTGACTAATCGCATTTTGATCGTCTTCTTTTAATATCGTAAACATTTCACAAACAATTCCAAAAGATAGTACTTTTACTAAAATCCATAATGGTATATATCCATAATGATAAGCATAATGTTGAGTAGCTGCATGTTGTCCACCATTTACTCTAATTTGTCTTTTCATCTTCTTTAACAAATCATTTACTTGTCTTTGTTTATCTGGTCTTCTCGTAAAATTCTTTGCTTTTAAATAATCTTTTTCCTTATAACCATACTTTTTCGATAGTTGATAAGAAATAATAGACTTAAAGTTATTTTCAATAATCAACAAATTCTTAAAACAAATTGTTCGAAACGTTCTATCAAATAGAAACAGGCTATAGAGTTCTTCAAAGGTAGTTCCTTTTTTATAGAATCTTTCTTCATTTGATACCATAAACAGGTGCCGATACCCATTTAAGAAAAAATAATTTTCTCTTAATAAGACACTTTTTGCGTAATCCTCATTTGCTATCACCATGTTTTTTGATTTTAATATTTCTACCTGCTCATCTAAGGTTCTGAAATGCTTTTCTATCATATTCCTCACCTATCATAAATTATATCATAGAAGTTTCAAAATCAATATCAAATTTTTATGATTTTGCACCGAAAAATGTCAATTATCTATGTTATACTAAAAAAAAGGAGAGTATTACTATGCCAGCAACCATAACCCATGCCTTTTTTGCACAAGACGTTTATTATCTTTTAGAATCTTCAATACAACAAAAAATAAAAAGTGAAAAACAGTTTGTGATGTTTGCTCAAAATACCGATCCACTTATGTTTTATCATATTCTTTCTTTCAAGAAGGGGAAAAACATCAGGTCCTTACAGTCTACGTCTCATCAGGAAAAAACATTACTATTATTTAAAAATATCATCTATTATATGAAAGAAAATAAATACTACTACGATGCTTCTACTTTAACATTTTTATATGGATTCCTTACTCATTATGTTTTAGATAGTACTATCCATCCTTTTATTTTCTATAAAACGGGTAACTTTGATAAAAAAAGGAAAGAAACTTACAAGTATAATGGTCTTCATGCTTATATGGAAACCTATATCGATTATTATCTTTTAGAAAAGAAAAAAGCCCCTCTTGATTTTTCTTTTTGTTTTGATTTTACTCCCTTTTCAAAAGAACTTACCAATACCATTAATTATAGTTTTGAAAATACCTTCCATGAAAAAAATATGGCTAAAAAATATTATCAATCTCTAAAAGAAATGAAGTTATTTCTAACGCTTTTTAGAAAAGATACTTTTGGTATAAAAAAAAGACTCTATTCTATGATTGATTGTTTCACTCCTAAAAGGATATTTTCCTTTCAAACTTTATCTTATCATCTTGATAGTTATGAAAAATATGATTTTTTAAATAAACGACACAAAACTTGGGTATATCCAGTGGATAAAGAAAGAAAAAGCACAAAAGATTTTGATCAATTATACCAAGAAGCTATTCTAAAAGCAAAGAATATAATAGAACAACTTCATTATTATTTCTTTCTTAATAAAACCATTCATCTAGAAAGTCTTTTAGGAAATAATAGTTATGTAACTGGTATCAATTGCATTTCAAAAAAGACACAAAAATATTTTGAATTTTAGTATAGAAACCTTTTTTTTCTTCATACTAGAAATAGGTGAAGAATATGTTTTATAGATATGAGATTAAAAATAATGGAAAAGAAGATGTTCTATATTTATATTTAACTATGACGTATGAATTTTCAAAAGAGCTAGAGGATAACAAAAAAGAAGGTACGATTAATAAAAAGGCAAAGAATTTTATTCAAAATAATAGTATTGACTTTAAAGGAGATAAAGTATTTTTAGTAGTAGATGGTATCGTCATTAAAACGTTAAATATTAATAAAGAATATACCGTAAAAGAAATACCCAATAGTAATAAATATCTAAACAAAAACTTTATTATTCATTTAAAATATTTTAATGATCATATGGAAAATATTACACTAGAAGATTATTTACTAGGTGTTTTAGCAACCAACTCAATTAAAGATTTAGAACTAACTACTTTAAAAGCCTTATGTATTTTATATCGAACTTATGCTTATAAGATGATGTCAAAATATCGATACATCAATGTCTACAATGAATTTCAAATATACAAACCGATTTCTTACTATAAAGTTATTTGGTTTGAGAGTTATCAAGATAACTATAACAAATTATTAAAAGCTGTAAAAGATACGGATGGAGAATTTTTAACTTATGATAATCAATATATTGATCCTTATATTCACATTTGTAGTAATGGAAAAACAACAAAATCAAGTAGTATTCCCTATTTAGATAGTGTCAATAGTTTATGGGATTATGCTTATAATGATTTTCTAAATATTGTAGACTTCGAATATCCGGCATTAGAAGAAAAGTTAAAATTAAAAAAACAAGATATCATGAAGATAAAAGTAGTAGAAGCAAATGATAATTCCACTATTAAACTAATCAGAATAAAAGATAAAGAATATACAGGTGATGAATTTCGAAATTTATTAGGATTAAAATCCTGTGATATTATCATTATTGTAAATCCTACTTTTATGAGATTAATTACGAGAGGATATGGTAAAAACATGGGGCTAAGCCAATATGGAGCAAACGAAATTGCAAAGTCTGGCTGTTCTTATCAAAGTATTTTAAAATACTATTTTCCTAAAGTAATCATTAAAAAACATATATAAAACCTTTAATCAGAGAAAATCTCTGGTTTTTCTTTTGAATAAGACCGAATTTTCTATAAGAAAGCGAATCAAAAAGAACTACTTTAAAGTAGCTCCTCTTATTTTTCTTCCTTTTTCATTATATTTTCTAAGGCTCTTTCACTATCTTGATACAATATGATACTGCTTTCTATAAAATTAACATAAGAGTCTACACTAGAACAAAAATCGGAAATATTATTCATCTTATCTGAGTGTTTTTCAATGATTTCTCTTATTTTTTTTGAAGAAGTACTTAAAGATTCGGATAATTTCTTTAATTCTTCATAACTAAATTCTTCAATCATGTTATCACTTATTCCCCATTTTCTTTCCTATTTTTATCTAAATAATTAGCCCCGTTAATAACCACTTTTTTAAATTCATTGATTTGTTCAATATGCGTTAAATTATCATTGGCTGTCCATCCATTTTTTAATTTTTCTAAAATAGCAAAAATATTATTTACTTCCGTTACATATTTTTCATAGTCACTCATATCTTGCCTCCTATATTAATATTAATCGACTACCATTTTTCAAATCTGTATCAATCACTCTTTTGTTCACATCATAAATCATTCCAGTTTCTTTATTATAAAGATTCGTGTCATCTTGTCTATGATATCCGTTATCCGTTAATTCTATTACTCCATTTTCTATTAATTCTTTTATCGTTCCAATCTTTTTACTAATTGGGATAAATACGTCATATTCCTTTTCAATAGAAGGAATGTAGACTTCTAATAATATCTTATTATTTTCCATAGTTTACCTCTTATTCTTCAATATATTTTATTAATGTTGCTTTTCCATTTTTAATCACATAAGCAAACTTTTCTGGAATCTCTTCTCTTAACTCACGAGGTGTTGACACTAACTTTATCGCATACTGCTCACTAATACCATTTCCAAGCCAAATTCCTTGTAAAGAATCCACCGATGTTTTATACCAATTATCATAAGCAAAAGATTTTATTTTTTCTGAGTAATCTACTATTACAAAGTTATCTAAGCTATATTCTTTAAACTCCTGTAGTAAGTTTGTAAATAGCTGTTTATTCTGTTCTTCTATTTTTGATAAGAAGTTACTAAACCCAATCATAAGATAAGTTGTTTTTGTCATTTTTTCCAAGACAGATTTATCCTCATCATGACTATTATAAACTTGTTTTTCTTTTTCTAATGTATTTTTTATCATAGAAACCATAGAGTTAAAGTTCGTGTTAATATAATTGTTTTCTATCTCTCCCGTATCAAATAATTTCAAAGCATCTACAACAATGACTCTTTGATAAGGAACTTTACAAAATAATTTTAAAAGCATCTTGTAAAATTCTTTGTATGGTGTAATATCATTGGCACAAATCATTGAGACTTGGTTATTTTTAAAGTCAAAGGTTGCAACACTTAAATCTTTTTTGACAATACCAACTGGAATCGTTTTTATATTTCCAATTTGTTCTTCTACATCTTCAATTGAAACAATGTCTGGTAATACTGGTATTTTTTGAGCAGAAGTTTTGCAAATCTTTCTTAGTTTTTGAGAGATTACCTTGATATAGTCGGCCATCTTAGGCATATCATAACAATAAGCAGTCTGAAATTCATAAACGTTATCCAATTCAATTAGTCCTCGCCCTAAGGCTTTCGAAGGTTCTTTTTTGGTTCTTGTTTGTAACACATCGGAATAATCCGAAGAATCATTTAGTTGTAAGATAATATTCTTTTTAAAATTCTGTCTTACTCGATATCTAATCGCATTGGTACTACTAGTAGATAAAATGAAACTAATACCATATTTAAGCCCTTCTCTACTGAGTTGTATAATTTCATCTTCATAATCATCATAGGTTTCCATAAAAGCCTCATAGTTATTGATAATAACAGAAATAAGAGGAATCTTTTCTTTGGCATGTTCTAAATAAAAGAGATAGGAACCATTATAATCAGCAAATATTTTCTTTCTCTCTTCCATCATTACATGAATCATTTTGAATAGATTCTCGATTTTTTCTGTATCATTTACCGTTAATACCGCTCCAACTTGTGGAGCCTTATCAAACATCTTTAACGTTTCTGCACCAAAGTCTAAAATATAGAAATTTACTTCACTTGGCAAATAATTCGTAATAGCAGAATAAATTAAACTAGAAAGTAATAACTCTTTTCCACTTCCTGTAGAACCAAAAACAATAGAATTTCCATCTTCTGATAAATTAAGAGTAAAGATATCTTGTCTTTGATTATCTGGATCATCATACTCTCCAATGATTACTTCTACTTGATTTTCCTTAATCTGATAATGATATTTTCTTTTTAAAGCTTCTGTATAAATGATATCATGAATACGTTCTAACCATAAATTTGGAATGTAAATATCTTCGCTATTAGCAACATCTACAATGTATTTTACAATATTAGGAAGTTCTTCTCCTTCGGATTTTAATGGAATCTTATTACTATCTACATCAAGGGAACGAATAGTAGTCCCTACATTATCAATAAATTCAACAGAAGTATCTACTTTCTTCTTTCTTTTTTCGGTAGGATAATATTGGGCTCCGCACCAAGCAGATTGACCAAGAGCAAATAATTCATTATAACCAACCTGTAAATAAAATCGACCTGGATTTTTAAGTGCTGCAGCATCAGGACATTTAATCATATCCATACTATCAGAGCGATCTTGTACTTTAAGACATATTTTAAATTTTGAGTTTGACCATATTTGATCATCCACTACGCCAGCTGGTTTTTGTGTCGCCAAAATCAAATGAACTCCCAAACTACGTCCAATACGTGCGGTAGAGATTAATTGATCCATAAAATCAGGTTGTTGATCTTTTAATTCGGCAAATTCATCCGATATAATAAAGAGATGGGATATGGCTTCACTCACTTTTCCTTCTCTATATAATCTTTGATATTTATAAATATCAATGGTGCTTTCATTTAATTTATCACGAGCTTCATTAAATTTTCTTTGTCTTCTTCGAAGCTCACTTTGAATCGAAGATAAAGCCCTGTTCATCTCAATCGTATCTAAATTCGTGATGGTACCAGCAAGATGAGGTAATTGATAACCCGTTTCCTTATTTTGAAAAACACCTGCTAATCCGCCACCTTTATAATCAATTAAAACGAAAGAAGCTTCCATTGGACTAAAGTTAACTGCCATCGAAAGGATATAAGAAATAATCAATTCACTCTTACCAGAACCTGTCATACCAGCAATTAAACCATGTGGTCCATAAAATTTCTCATGTAAATCTAATTTAAATTGTTCTCCATTTTTATCTAGTCCAATTGGAACTTGTAAAGATTTTGTTGGATCGCTTGTTTTCCATCTATTTAGAATATTTAATTGTTCAATGGTACCAACATTATACATTTCCAAAAAACTAACAGAATCTGGAATATTCTTTTCCTCTTTTTCAATATCAATTGGAATATTGGCAAGTACTTGACATAATTGATAGATATTTAAATTTTCATCATAATCTGCGACAAACTCTTTTTGTTTATTCGATACTAATTCATTTTCAAAGACTCCCGATTTTTGATCTCCGATACTAATAAAAGTCTTACACTCATTTGGTAAATTCGTTAGTCGTGGACTATTAATGATTAAGCTAAAACCTAAATTAATTTCTTGAGAAGCTACATCTTTTATGATTTCTAAGTCTCTAACCATTTTATAATCATCGGTTAGTATTACATAATACGGTTCATAATTCAAATAATTTCTATCCTCACTGTGGATGCTATCAGAAGAAGCATTGCGATGTTGAAATTCCTGCTCTAAATAAAGAGAAATTTCTTTCATTTCATCTAAATTTGTTGCGTAATATCTCATTGTTTTATCATTGTTCCAAGTATGAGGTAATATCTTTAAATAATCCCACATCGCCGAATTTTTTTGATTTGTAAATAATACAATTTTTAAGTCTTCATAACTATGAAAGGCTACTATTTGAAGAATTAAGCCCTCAATAAATTTTTGTTTTTGTTTTCCTTCTCCAATGATGGCGGTTACATAATTTTTGATAAAAGATAAAGAAATGGGAACATCTACTAGTAAGCGAGATTCAGAAGCTACCTTATATACAAAATCTCGTAAATCATCTTCCTCCAACATGAACTTCTTTTCTGGAAATTGAACATTACCAACCAATTCTGTTGAACCTATTCCAAGTCTTAAATCCAAAAAATCTTCCTGCTTAATTTCTCTTTCCCATAGATTTCTTTTTTTATTTTCAATGATATTTTTTACATAATCTAAAGGTTGATAATTATCGATTAAGATTTGTCTTTGAACTCCCATTGCCGATACGATTTCTTGATGTTTTTCTTCTACATACTTTCGATACTTTTCTTGCCGTAAATTTTCTCGTTTCTTGACTTGTTTTTTTTGGTAACGATCAGAAAGAAGAGGCCATAAAAGCATAGTAAGTAACATCGCAAAAGACATAATTAGAGTCGGAAGTGCACTACTTAACGGTTGTTCTCCTTTTATTACTCCTGATAAAGAAGTATAACCAAAAGCAAGAGAACTCATAGCCATGGTTAGCATTGGTCCAACGACATAAATCATAGGCATTTCATTTGGTTTTTCTTTTGCAGGTGGATCTTCAACCGTAACATTAAGCGCTTCTATTTTTGATTTGAATCTTGGAGAACGAAAAAAATAATCATTTTCACTATAAAATTCCAATTGATCTTCTTCTTTTTCTTCATCCGTTATTTTTTTTTGAATGATTTTATTTTTTAAAGCAAATGTATTTCCATCATAACTAATTTGGTTTTCGATATGATTTAGAACAATAAAGTCAGGCATTACGATTATTTTTAATCCCATTATAAAGATAATATCTCCATATTCTAGGGATACAGAAGAAATCGCATAGTTATTTACATAAGTTCCATATTTACTGGTTAAATCTTCTATTCTCCATTTACCATTACTAAAGGATAGTTTTGCATGTTGCTTTGATACTAGTGGATGATGATAACTAATATGACACTGTTGATCATTTCCAATGATGATATCCCCATTTCTATTTAGTTGTAATTTACTAACCTTTTCATCTAGTGAGGGAGAACAATATAAGATAACAAATTCATTTTCATTATTTATTTTCAAATAATAAATACTATTTTCTTTTAAGTAGGCATATTCTAATTCTTCGGAAGCAGACATAATTTTTGTCTCAAAATCACTTTTTATTTTCCATTTTCCATCTTCTGCTTCTACGTTAATTAAGTTTCTATTATTTCCCAAACGGTCATTATCTGTAACCCAATAATTTCCTACTACTTTTGTAGGCAAAGAAAAATTATAGATTTTAGTCTTTTTAATTAATCGAATAATCATTTTCTTCACCCCAATTACTTTCTATTCTTCTATTTTATTATATCTTTTTTTCTTATCTTTTACAATACTTATTTCGACAGAGTGAAAGATAATATGATTAATTTATGATAATGTCTTAAGTGTTAACTTTAGAAAATGTCTCGAA
>CAJUIY010000022.1 GCA_910586865.1 uncultured Bacilli bacterium | reverse complement strand
GTTTTCAAATGGAGCAGATGAGGGAAATCGAATCCCCGTCACAGCCTTGGCAAGGCCGTATTCTAACCACTAAACTACATCTGCATAATTGTTGTAATAAATTCAACTAATATCATTATAATATAAAACTTCCTAAAATCCAAGACATAAATTTACTTTTTTAATCTATTATCATATGCCAAAGATGAAAAAAGGTTACAAAATTAGTATGTATGCCGATTCAAAAAATAGATTTTTTCATACGATATAGTAGATTAAGGAGGTGATTATTGTGAAAAAAAATGAGACATCTATCACGAATGGTATGGAAAACTTTCTTTGTCCTTTTACGGACTTGTACATAACACAAGGAGCAGGAGAAGGAACGCATAAAGGAACTTATGCAGTGGATGTACGAGGAGCAAAGAGTGGGGTGAAATATCCATATTATGCACCATGTACCGTAAAATGTATAAAAACATATCCAGAATCTGGTCAAGTAATGTGGCAATCTACTTCTAAAGTACGTTGTGCGAATGGTTATGTAGGAACAGTAACTTTTATGACAGCTCATGATGATACGATGGATGCCAAACCAGGACAAACGGTGAAACAAGGCGTTCAACTTGGAAATATGGGAGTAAAAGGGAACGCAACAGGGGTCCATTGTCATATCGAAATAGAAGAAGGAGCAGATACGACATGGTCTAAAAATAAGTATGGAATTTATATGTTTCCTAATGAAAAAGATTTGGATGAAGTTTGTTTCTTTGATAATACTAATATTTTAAATCGAAAAAATTTGCTAAAGCCAAAGTACACGAATTCTACTACTCCGACACCAACAACAAAAAAATACGTCAATCTTCCGCCAAGCATTTCTAGTTGGGCTGTTTATGATCTTGCTTCTGCTCCTGTGAAAAAGAATGCGAAAGCATTTTTAAATCCTAAAAAATTTGGAGGACTTTCTTATCTTATTTATGGCTTTAAAGATGGTAATACCACAGTGGAAATAGAAACTCTTGATTATGGGCGAGTAAAAATTTATATCCAAAACACGGTAGCAGAATTTACAGATGCTCCAAAATATAAAAGTGGCAATTATTAAGAATCAGTATATTATTAGTGGAGAATACACATAAACTCTCCACTTTTTTTTGTAAAAATTAAATAAGAAAGTACTAGTAATTCTACCTTATTTGTGGTATAATCATTTGCGTTATAAGGAAGTGTTTGTATATGAAAAAAAGAAATGTAGCAATTATTGCCCATGTTGACCACGGAAAAACCACATTAGTAGATGGAATCTTAAAACATTCTGGAATGTTCCGTGATAATGAAGATGTCTCTAATGTATCTATGGATTCCAATGATTTAGAAAAAGAACGTGGAATTACGATTTTAGCCAAAACAACTGCACTAGACTATAAAGATACGAGAATCAATATTTTAGATACTCCAGGACATGCAGATTTTGGTGGTGAAGTTGAACGTATCATGAATATGGTAGATGGTGTTTTATTAGTGGTAGATGCCTATGAAGGGGCGATGCCTCAAACTAGGTTTGTTTTAAAGAAGGCATTCGAAGCAGGAGCAAAACCAATTGTTGTTATTAATAAAGTAGATAAACCTAGTGCAAGATGTGCAAAAGTTTTAGACGAAATTTTAGATTTATTTATTGAACTGGGAGCGAATGATGAACAATTAGATTTTAAAGTAATCTATGCCTCTGCTTTAAATGGTACTTGTTCTTTTAGTGATGATTTGTCTACTCAAACAGAAGGTTTTAGTGAAGTATTAGATACCATACTAGAAGAAATTCCAGAACCTAGTGGGGATAGCACTCTTTCTTTACAATTCCAACCAGCTTTACTGGATTATAATGAATTTGTTGGTAGAATTGGTATCGGTCGTATTCATAATGGAGTAGTAAAAACAGGACAAATGGTTACTTGTTGTAGATTAGACGGTTCTACGAAGCAATTTCGAATTCAAAAATTATTCGGTTTTTATGGATATAAAAGAATAGAGATAGAAAGTGCAGAAGCAGGAGATATTGTAGCAATCGCAGGTCTTGCGGATATTTCCGTAGGAGAGACGATTTGCGATAGTGACCATATAGAACCACTACCAGTTCTTCATATTGATGAACCAACGCTTCAAATGACTTTTGGTGCGAATTCTTCTCCTTTTGTTGGAAAAGATGGTAAAATTGTTACGGCAAGAAAGATTGAAGAGAGATTAAACCGTGAATGTCAAAAAGATGTAAGCTTGAAAATAGAACCCGCTTCGAATGATTCTTTCTTAGTTTCTGGTAGAGGGGAACTTCATCTTGGAATATTAATCGAAAATATGAGACGTGAAGGATTTGAATTAGAAGTATCCAAACCAACTGTTATTATCAAAGAAATAGATGGCGTTAAAGTGGAACCTTATGAAGATTTACAAATTGAAGTACCAGAAGAATCCGTTGGTAGTGTTATTGAACAATTAGGGCTTCGTGGTGCTAAAATGGATAATATGATGAATTTTGAAGGACAAACCAGATTAAATTATACGATACCATCTCGTGGATTAATTGGCTTTTCAACAGATTTTATGACCTTAACGAAAGGTTATGGAATTATGAATCATACCTTCAAAGAGTATGCTCCAATGGAGTCTGTTGATGTGGGTGAGAGAAAACTTGGTGTGTTAGTATCCATTGATGCAGGTTCTTCCACTGCTTATTCTATCGGAAATCTAGAAAGTCGTGGAATTATGTTCATTGAACCAGGAACAGAAGTATACGAAGGAATGGTAGTAGGAGAGTGTAATCGTGAAAATGATTTAGCAGTGAATGTAACAAAGGGTAAAAACTTAACCAATGTACGTGCAGCTGGCTCTGATCATACGGTCGTTTTAAAAAGACCACGTCCAATTACACTAGAATATGCTCTTGATTATATTAATTCGGATGAATTAGTAGAAGTAACTCCAAACTTTATTCGAATTCGGAAAAGAATACTAGACACGGAATCACGTAAAAAGTTTGATTCTAGAAAAGCAAATTAAGGAAAACACTTGTTTTGCTTTTTTTTTATGAAAAATTTGATATAATAATAGTAAGAATAGAGAAGGTGTAGGTGTTTCACGTGGCAAAAATAGCAAAGAAAAAAGAAAACGAACACGATAAAAATCTTTTGAGTTTAGGAAGTCTTCAAGTAGAAGTCCAAAAAGAAGAACAAAAAAAGAAGTTTCTAAAAGTACCTATTATTTTAATAGCAATTGGAGTTGTATTGATCTTTGGGGGTGTATTTTATAAAAATATCGCTGATTTCATCTCTTCTTCTGCAGAACTATTTAAAAAACATGAAAATGTAAAACCAGCAGGGCAGTTTTTAAGATGTACTCAAAAAAAGAAGGATAAAGAAGTGGGGATTTCTAGAGTGTTAGTAACCACTTATCATTTTAAAAAGGACTTATTAAAAACAGTAGATTTGGATTATACTTACACCCCACTACCAAATAGCATGGATATTGCTACGAATAATTTATCTATTTACAATGAAAAGTATAAAAAATTAGAGAAAAGTGTCGAGTCGATAGATGGCCTTGAGTTTAGTACTAGTTATAAAGAAAACAAAATGAAAATAGATATTAAAATAGATTACCAAAAATTAGATGTTTCTAAAGTACCAAAGGATAATCTTATCAATGTTAGCAATAAGTTAGATCAAACCTTACGTGAAATAAAAGAAATAGAAGGTAGAGCAGGGCATCTTTGTAATACCAATTAAAAAAACTGCTTATTAGGCAGCTTTTTTTTCACTTTTTAATAATGTTTTCTTTTCCTGTGCAGATATTCTAAATTTATTCCCATTTTCATCTCTTACTACTTGTAAATTTACTTTTTGTTGTCTTTTTGTACTGTTACAAGCATGAGATCTCGCATTTGCTGAATTTGGTTTTTTACGTGAAATATTTGTTCTTGACATGTCATAACCTCCTTTATACCTGTTCCTTGCTCTATAACTTTACCATATTCATAGGGGAAAGTCAAACAAATTCTATATAATTTATATAAATTATGATAAAATGGAAGAAAGGAGGGATGTCGTATTTATATACCATTATATAATAGAAGTAACTACTCTTTACTTTCTAGTATGTTGACTGTAGATGATATTGTAAAGTTTGCCAAAGAACATCACTTAAATTCTATTTCTCTAAATGATGATAATATGTATGCGACGATGGAATTTGTTACAAAATGCAATCAAAATCAAATAAAACCCATCCTTTCCCTTTCTGTTACCTTAGAGGAAGCTACTATTGTCTTATTTGCTAAGAATAATAAAGGGTATCAATCTCTAATCAAATTAACGACAATTCATAGTAAAGAAAAACTAAAAAAAGAAGATTTAGAGGAATATAGGGAAGGCTTATTCGCCATCTTACCATATCGTTACTCCTATATTTATGAACAATTAAAAGATATATATCAAGAAATATGGATTGGTTATCAAACTTTAGAAGAAGAAGAAAAAGCTTATCAGTTAACAAAAAATATCGTAATCTTTAAAGAAGCTTTATATTTGGAAAAGAAAGATATTCCGTATCTAAAAAGTTTATATCTCATTCGAGATGGAAAGACAGTAATCGATAATGTATACTATGAGCTAGAAAATCACGAGTTAGAGGTATCTTTTCCTGCTAGAAGAAAAGAGGGAATAGAAAATACCTTGAAACTAGCAAGTCTTTGTAATGTCACTTTTTCTTATGACCGCCTACTTCTACCAATCTATAAAGATACGAAGAATTTAGATTCTGATACTTATCTAGTGGAACTTTCTATCAAAGGTTTAGGCAAAAGATTTGGTAGTGATATTCCAAAAAATTATCAACAAAGACTAATGTATGAACTAAGAATTATTCAGAAGATGGGATTTTCTAATTATTTTTTAGTCGTTTATGATTTTATTAAATACGCAAAGAAAAACCATATTTTAGTAGGACCAGGAAGAGGTAGTGCCGCAGGTAGTTTGGTATCTTTTTCTTTAGGAATTACGGATATTGATCCTATCAAGTACGACTTACTATTTGAAAGATTCTTAAATCCAGAAAGAAAACAGATGCCGGATATTGATACGGATTTCCCAGATGATAAAAGAGAAGAGGTTATTCGTTATGTGATATCCAAATACGGAGAAAAAAACGTAGCAGGAATTGTTACTTTTGGAACACTAGGAGTGAAACAGGTTGTAAGAGATGTATCTAGAATTCTTAATATTCCACTTTATAAAGTCAATAGTCTATCTCACTATATTCCGAATATGACAAAAGATACTTTAGAAGAATTTTATCAAAAAAATCCAGGATTGAAAGCCCAGATTGATTCTGATTCCGAATTAAAAAAAATGTATCAAATAGCAACGAAGATAGAAGGGTATCCAAGACATACTTCTTCTCATGCTGCAGGAATTGTCATGAGTGAAGAAAAACTAGATGAAATAATTCCTTTAACTTATAGTGATGATTTCTATTTAAGTGCTTATCCACAAGAATACTTAGAACAATTAGGTCTTTTAAAAATGGACTTTTTAGGACTAAAAAACTTAACGATTATTTCGAATATTTTAGAAGATATTAAAAAAAATTATCAAAAAGAAATCTCTTTTTCTGAGATACCTCTAAACGATGAAGAAGCCATCAAAATATTTACAGGTGCTAATACTTGTGGTATTTTCCAATTTGAAAGTAGTGGAATGAGAAATTTCTTGAAGAAGCTACAACCAAAGACATTTGAAGATATTTTCGCAGCCATCGCACTTTTTCGACCAGGACCTGCGGATAATATTGATTTATATATCAGAAGAAAAAATAACTTAGAAGAAGTGACTTATTTAGACCCTTGTTTAGAAGATATTTTAAAAAACACCTATGGTATCATTATTTATCAGGAACAAATTATTCAAATTGCCAATCGTTATGCTGGTTATTCCTTAGGAGAAGCCGATATCTTAAGAAGAGCCATGAGTAAGAAAAAATTAGACCTTTTACAAAAAGAAGAAGAAAGGTTCTTAAAAAAGAGTTTAGAAAAGGGACATGATTTAGAAACAGCAAAAAAAATATATGCCTTGATTTTAAAATTTGCAGGATTTGGGTTCAATCGTTCTCATTCGGTTGCTTATTCGATTATTGCTTATAAAATGGCTTATCTAAAGGTACGATTTCGATATGAATTTTTCTCGAACCTTTTATCCAATGTGATTGGTTCCGAATATAAAACAAAGGAGTATATCCTAGAAGCAAAGAAAGAGCGAATTTCAATTGATAAACCAGATATCAATTTTAGTTCTTCGAAATATATCGTACAGGAACATACGATTCTTTATCCATTTTCTAATATTAAAAAAGTTGGTTCTATCTCATCTAATCTCATTCTAAAAGCAAGAGGGGAAACTCCTTTTTCCGATATTTATGACTGTTTTAGTAGACTAGTAATGGAAGGAGTTCAAAAGACCATATTAGAAAGTTTAATTTATGCCGATTGTTTTCGAAAATTTTCATATAATAAAAAAACCTTAATTAAAAATTTAGATAGTTTATATAATTATGCAGAATTAACAAAAGATTTGGATCCTTCTCTTGTTATGAAGCCTGAAATAGAAAGATGTGAGGAATTTTCAAACAGTGAACTGTTAGAACAAGAAAGACTTATCTTTGGTTTTTATCTAACCCATCATCCTACGACCTATTATCAAAAAAGTGATACGAAAATTGTACCACTAAATGAAATAAAAAAATATTTTAACAAAGAGATTGATACGATTATATTAGTAGAAAAAGTAAAAGTTATTACAACCAAAAAACAAGAAGAGATGTCTTTTGTGACGGGTAGTGATGAGACCATGATGATTGATTTCACTCTTTTTCCTAGAATTTATCGTCTTTACCCTAATATGGTACGAGGAGATATTTTGAAAATAAGAGGAAACGTAGAAAAAAGATTAGAGGATTATCAGATTATTGTTAGAAAAATAGAAAAATTAAATAGAGATGGGGACTAGAAATGAGAGAAAAAAAGTTATATACTATTAGTATAGTTTTATGTTTGATGGATCAGATTGTAAAACTTATCATTACAAATTATTTGGAGGTATATCAAAAAATATCCATCCTACCAAATTTCTTTAGTATTTATTATTTGCAAAATAAAGGAGCTGCTTTCTCTTCGTTTTCTGGTATGACGTATCTTTTTATTGGTGTAGGTTTTCTCTTTTTATTTTTACTCCTTCGCTATATTCGAAAACTTTCCAATATCAAAAAAATAGAGATGGTGGCATTTGGTTTTATTCTTGGAGGAATTGTTGGTAACTTAATTGACCGGATTTTATATCAGTATGTGATTGATTATCTCGCTTTTGAAATAGGGGGGTATTCTTTTGCGGTTTTTAATCTTGCAGATAGTGCGATTGTAGTAGGATGTTTTTTATTAATAATAGAATGTTTTAGGGGAGAAGAAAGATGGAAGAATTTGAATATCAAGAAGAATTAAATTTATGTGTAGGAAGATTAAAAGAAGTATTCAGCGAGGTTTCTTTAGAACGACTAAATGAGGTGACGCTTTCTTTTGTAGAAAATCAATCCAACGAGATGATAGATTATAACAGAAACCAAGATATCCTTTATATAGAAAAGGAAAAATTTAAGAAAAGTCCTAGTAAAGCACAAAACTTAATGAAGGGACTTTTAAATGTCATTACAACCGATAAAACAACGAAAAAAAGTGGAATTGCTTTTAATGGCAAGATGGAAGCTTTTAATAGAGGAATTACGCATCAATTAGCCAATGCTTTGATTCCAGAAGAAGAGGAGGATTTAAAAGATTTTGAGTGTAGCGTGGTTGCTAATTTATTTACTTCGATTGTAGGAAGAGATACCGTATATGATGCTTACTTTAAAAAAGACGGAGAGAGAGTATACAGTGAGTTATCCAAAAAACTGGGAGGAGATGACGTCTATTTAGATACGATGCTTTCTCTTTCTGACCTTAATATGACAACTTTACAAGATAAAAGTCATCCTTCTCTTTTAGGCTATATCCAAGAAGGTGTTTCGAAAAAGTATATGGAAAACAATGAGTTGTCTTTAGAACAAGTGAAAGAATTTCAAAGTAGTTTATTTACGGAGGCAGAATATGCTCCTGATGATGGAGTTACTAGACTATTAGGATGTGCTACTTGTGATGGTTATGTCGCAAAAAAAAGGCAAGAGATGGAAGGAAGAAATAGTCGAGTAGGAAGAACTGCTGAACGTAGAAAAAAAGAATTAGATGCCATGTTTGAAAGTGAAATGGGAAAAAGAAGTACCAATAAGACGACAGTGAGGTGATAACTTAATGATAGTAGAAGAGGAAGTTAATAAAAGAATCGATTCTTATTTAAGTGAAAAACTAGATCTTTCTCGTAGCAGAGTTCAAAAACTAATTAAGGAAGAAAAGATTTTAGTGAATGGAAAAAAAATATCTGCTAACTATAAAGTGAAAATTCAAGACAAAATTGAAATTAACAATGTCCTAGAATCTACTCCCTCTGTTGAAAAAGAAAACATTCCTCTTGATATTGTTTATGAAGATAAGTACTTAGCTATTATTAATAAAGAAAGTGGAATGGTGACGCATCCTGCACCAGGCAATTATCGTCATACTCTTGTGAATGCACTTTTGTACCAGTATGATTTAGAAGGAGATACTACTAGACCGGGAATTGTTCACCGACTAGATAAAGATACGAGTGGCTTAATGGTCATTGCGAAAACAGAAGAAGTAGCGATGATGCTCTCTTCTATGATTCAGGAAAGAAAAGTAAAGCGTCATTATTTAGCTTTAGTAGAAAATGTTATATCTCATGATACCGGAACGATTGATGCTCCTATAGGAAGAGATTCCACGAATAGACAAAAAATGGCAGTTACTGATAAGAATAGCAAAGAGGCGATTACTCACTTCAAAGTAGTAGAAAGATTAAAAAACAAAACATTAGTAGAATGTATGTTAGAAACAGGGAGAACACATCAAATTAGAGTGCATATGGCTTATATTCATCATCCAGTAGTTAATGACCCTTTATATAATAAGAAAAAAAGTGATGAATTTGGTCAGATGTTACATTCGAAAAGTATTGAATTTACTCATCCCATAACCGGAGAGTTATTAAAATTTGAAGTAGAACCACCAAAAGAATTTTTAGAAAAACTAGAAGCAGCACGAGAAGAGTAAGCTAAAAAAGATAAGGAAAAAAGAAAAGAAGTATCTATAATAGAATAGGGTATAAAAAAACTATCTGGTATTTAAAATATAGATAGTTAAACTTAATACGGTTGCAAATAGACTTAAAAGAACATAAGGATTCAAATATTTCGTGCTTTTTTCATCGATATCCGTTGTTTCTTCATATAAAAATAGGCAACTAATAAAAGTAGTGATGCAAGAGACAAAACCTAAAAAAGTATTTTGTAGTAAGAAGAAAACAACAGGAAAGGATTGATTCGCTAAATAATTAATTAGAAGAACTCGTAAGTATGATTTTGGAAGATTTCGAAATCCCACTTTTTGTATGACATGATAAATACTAAAAGCAATGAATAGATAAGTGATGGTCCAAAAAATAGGAAAAAAGAGATTAGGTGGAGTAAAAAAAGGAAGGGTCAAAGATTCATAAAATTCTTTATTAAATGGGATTAAGGATGATAAAAACCATGGTATTAAACATAAAATATAAGTTATAAATTTTTTCAAAATTTTTTCACCTCTTTTCATATTTTATGATTTGGTATATAATAATATTAATGTTTTTTTGGAGGCATAGTATGGTAAATGAAGGAATTAAAATTGAATTAGATGATAAAAATGTGATCGTAATGAAACTTCTTCATTATTTTATTACAGATAAAAATTATAACCCCATTATATTACAAGGAGCTGAAAATGAAATTTGGCTTGAGAATATGGATGAAGATTATAAGATTGTTCGTATTGTTTCGAATTATATTCATAATGACGAGCAGTTTCGATTTGATATGTTTAAAACCAAAAGAATCGTTAAAAAAATTAAGAAAAAGACTTTTACGATGAATATGAACACTCTTAGTATCTTTCTAAATCTTGGAGATAATGTGAATTTAAAAAATGATGAAAAAGTTGATTGTGTGAAAGTAGAAGAAGAAGTGGATTTAAATAATAATAGTTTAATCCAATCGAACTTCCCTGATCTTCCTAAAAAAATTGTTTATTCCGAAAAAGGAATGGAGTTATTTATTAAAATTACGAATGATATCAACAATCATAATAAAAAAGATGCGGAACAAGCAGAGGAAGTTTTTAAGACAAAATATCCAATTGTAACTTATATGTTGATGTCGTTATGTATTATTCTTTATATTGTACCAATTGTGACGGGTAGTTATGATTTAATTTTAGAAAAGTTATGTTTATATGGACCACTTGTCAAGAACGGAGAATTATACCGATTATTAACAGGAGCCTTTTTACATGCCAATATTGCTCATTTGTTTTTCAACTGTTATGCTTTATATGTAATTGGTCCACAGCTAGAAAGTTTCTTAGGAAAAGGGAAGTATATTCTAATTTATTTCTTTAGTGCCTTAACGGCCTCTCTTTTATCCATGGTCTTTCATAGTGGGGATATCTCTATTGGAGCATCCGGAGCCATTTTTGGTTTAATGGGATCTTTAGTATATTTTGGTTATCATTACCGAGTATATTTAGGAAACATTATTAAAAGTCAAATTATTCCTTTAATTCTTTTAAATTTAATGATTGGCTTCCTTTCTAGCGGAATTGATAATGCAGCTCATATTGGAGGACTTGTTGGGGGAGTATTAATTACCATTGGTGTTGGAGTAAAATATAAAAGTTCCACTTTTGAAAAGATTAATGGTTGGATTACTTCCATCCTTTATTTGGCATTCTTAATTTATATGGCATTTATTTATGTAAAATAAAAAAATTTGTAAATAATAAAAATTAATGATAGAATAGTAATAAAGCTAGTGAGGTGAGGATAATGGATGATACACATTTATATCGTGTTACTGATATTAATATCTTAGAGATAAAGAAAATTTTAAACGAAGTGTACCAAGCATTAAAAGAGAGAGGTTATAATCCTACGAATCAATTGGTAGGATATTTAATTAGTGGAGACCCAGGATATATTTCTAGTTATAAAGATGCCCGAAAAAAAATTCAACAAGTAGACCGGTCAAAAATTATAGAAGTACTATTAACTAGTTTTCAAGGGAATAGCAAATGAGATATTTAGGACTAGATTTGGGTTCGAAAACACTAGGAATAGCTATTTCGGATGTGACTGGAACGATTGCTACCAAGCATTCTATTATTAGACACAACGAAGAATATGAAAGACTTGTCTTGGAAGTCTTAGATTTAGTACAGTTAGAACAAATCGATAAAATCGTGTTAGGTTATCCTAAAAATATGAATAATACCATTGGGTATAAAGGAGAACTCAGTCTAGAATTTAAGAAGATGCTAGAACAAAAAATTAATATTCCCATTCTACTTCAAGATGAGAGATTGACTACCAAAGAAGCGGAGAATATCTTAATTAGTAATCACACTAGAAGAAAGAAAAGAAAACAAGTCATTGATTCACTAGCAGCAACCATCATACTGCAAGAGTATTTAGATAAGGAGAAGAAAAAATATGAATAAAAATACATTTACCATGATAGATGAAAATAATAATGAGATAACATATGATGTGTTATTTACCTTTGAAAGTGATGAAACAAAAAAGAACTATATTGTTTATACGGATCAATCAAAAGATGAGGCAGGTAACATTCAGGTTTTTGCTTCCATTTACGATCCAGAAGATCCAAATTCAAAATTAGAGGCAATCGAAACCGAAAAGGAATGGAAAGTAATTGAAACGATTCTTTCTACCTTACAGGAAGAAGTCAAAAAGAAACAAGAAGAATCAAATGAGCAATAGGCTCTTTCTTTTTGGAAAATAATAGAAAAGAAAAAGAAAGAAGAGAGTAAAAAAATAAATTGTATTTATTTCTTTTATTCTGGAGGGATGTATGGCGAAGAGAAAAATAAAAAAGAAAGTAAAAATAACCATTGTGATATTAAGTGCTTTGGGAATATTCCTAATTTCAAGTAGTTTTCTACTAATGTATCTTTCTTCTCCTGTTGATAAGAAATCTAGTACCGTAATCGAAGTAGAGGTAAAAAGTGGTAGTTCAACCGCTATGATTGCGAATGATTTAAAAGAAAGAGGGTTAATTAAAAGTGCTTTATTATTTCGAATAATGGCCAAACTGAATACCAGTAAAACCCTAAAAGCTAGCGTTTATCAGTTTCAAAAAAGTATGAATTTAAATCAAATTATTGATTTATTAACAGAAGGAAGTAAGTATAATCCAGATGCGATTAAGATTACTTTCGTAGAAGGAGAGACGATTAAAAAGTATGCCCTAAAAATTGCAGAGGCTACCAATCATACTTATGAAGAAGTGATGGCAAAAACAAGTGATAGTACCTATCTTTCCTCTTTAGTGAGTCAATATTTCTTTTTAGGAGAAGAAATATTAAATCCAAATATCTATGTTCCTCTAGAGGGATATTTAACACCGAATACGTATGAATTTAAAAATAAAGAGGTTTCGATTGAAGAAATATTTAAGGTGATGCTTGATCAAACAGAGAAAGAGTTACTACCTTATAAAGAGATGGTGGAAAAATCAGGGAGAACGTATCATGAATATATGACGTTAGCTTCTATGCTAGAATTAGAAGGAACAAACGAAGTGAATCGGAAAATGATTGCAGGTGTTTTTAATAATCGTTTAGAAATTGGAATGAATTTGGGGAGTGATGTCACCACCTATTATGGACTTCAACAAGAGATGACACAGGATTTAACAGCTGCTCAATTTGCAACTTCCAACCCTTATAATACAAGAGCAAAAGACATGGCTGGGAAATTTCCAATTGGTCCTATTTGTAATCCAAGTAAAGAATCAATTGAAGCAAGTTTCCATCCCACCAGTAGTAGTTATTTGTTCTTTGTTGCCGATAAGCATGGTAAGATTTACTACACAAAAACAGAAAAAGAACATTTAAAGAAAGTAAAAGAAATAAAGGATGCAGGTGATTGGATATGGTAGGTTCTAATTATTCCTATATAAAAGAGATGAAAGAATATGCACTGGCGGAAAATGTGCCAATTATTCAAGAAGATGGATTGTCTTTTTTAACTAATTTTATTATGAAAAATAATATTAAAAAAATATTAGAGATTGGTACGGCAATTGGATATTCTGCGATTATGATGGCTATCACATGTCCGAATGTTTCGATTGTAACGATTGAAAAAGATGAAAAAAGATATTTAGAAGCCGTTAAAAATGTGAAGAAGTTGAAGTTAGAAGACCGAATTACTCTTATTTTTAAAGATGCTTTGGAAGTAAAGTTAGAACAAGAATACGATTTAATCTTCATTGATGCTGCGAAAAGTCAAAGCACTCGGTTCTTTCTAAATTTTGAAAAAAATTTAACTAGTAGAGGTTATATCATTACCGATAATATGAATTTTCATGGTTATGTATCAAAAAAAGAAGAAGAAATTAAAAGTAAAAATTTACGTGCTTTGGTTCGAAAAATTAGAGACTATCAAGAGTTTTTGAAAAGTAATGAAAAATATGAGACCACCTTTTATGATACAGGGGATGGCATTAGTGTTAGTCGGAAAAAGAAATAATAACAAAAAAACTTTAAGAAAGAGTTTTTTTTTGATATACTATAAGAAACATGAGGGATAAGTGGGGAAAAGTATGGATTATAGTTTTAAATTAGAAGAAAAAGAAAAGACAAAGAAAAGAAAAAGAAAAGTTAGTATTAAACTATTAGGAATCATTGCTATGGTTGTTTTGTTCATCTTTTTGTTAGTGGGGTATGGTTATCAACATTTTTTCTACCTATCTAAGGGAAATAAAAATAAAGACTATATTTACACTGCAAGACAAGATGTGAATCATAGTCAGGATGATGTATATTCGAAAATGCCAAAGATTAATTTGAAAGGGGAAAAATTTACTGCCATTAATAAGAAAATCGAAGAAAACTATTTATCTGTTATTAGTCAAAAAGAATATGACTATGAATACGAATTTAATAAAAGTAAAAATATTTTATCGTTAATGATTTCTTATTCTTATCTGGAAAAGAATAAATTACATCCAAAAAGATATTTTAAAACCTATAATATTAATTTAAATAATGGACATCTCTATACAAATAAGGAGTTATTAGATAAGTATCATATTACAGAGAAAAAACTAAATTCTTATTTAGAGTATAAGTTTCAATCTTATTATAATGATTTAATTAAATATAAATACTTCACAAAAGAGCAATGTGACTATAATTGTTATTTAAAAAATAGAGGAATAACAAGTAATTATTTAGAGGATATTAGTTTGTATGTAAATAATAGTTCTCTAACTTTATATAAATTTTTCTATACTTATTCTAGTTTTGAAGAAGAAGGGTATTTCTCTAATCCAACTTACCGATTTATGATTAAGAAATAGGGTGATTATATGTTTCAATTATTAGTGGATTTAGAAAGTAATTGTAGTGATTATGGAATAGCACTATACATTCATATTATAAGACAAGTACTAGATATTGTTCATATTGTGGTACCCATTGTATTGATGGTAATGGTAGCAATCAATCTAATTCAATTAATGATGGATCCAGATGATCAGAAAAAAATAAAAATGAGTCGTTTTAAAAATAAGATTATCGCTGCTGTAATTGTATTTTTTATTCCCTATATAATGAGTCTTATTATCCATCTTATCTCTTATAGTGGACTAGTACCAGATGATTTTACTCTAATCGATTGTTATAAAGATTCCGAAAAAATCTATGGGACAATGAAGTAAATAAAAGAAAAGGAGTTCCTACGATGTTTAATATTTTAGAAGTAGTATGTACCAGTGATGTCAATAGTTGTTGTAGTGATTATGGAATTGCAACTTATCTTTATATGATGAAAAGGATACTGAATATCATTCATATTATCGTACCTATTGTTCTAATGGTGATGGTAGCAGTGAATTTAGCACAATTAATGATGGATCCAGATGATCAGAAAAAAATAAAAATGAGTCGTTTTAAAAATAAGATTATCGCTGCTGTAATTGTATTTTTTATTCCTTATATAATGAATTTGACAGTAGAAATTATTTCTTATAGTGGACTTTCTCCAGAAGACTTTAATCTAGCAGGATGTTATCGGGCAGCAGATGATACGACAACGATTATGCATGAGACCGAGGAATATAATGCGATGTCGCCAATTAAAAGACAGAAGGTGAACCTTGATATTGATATTGATTTAAATGATACGAGTGAGCTAGATGATGGTAAGACAAAGGGAACAAAAAAAGGAAAACAAATTGTCAAATATGCGAAAAAATTTATTGGAAATAAGTATGTATGGGGAGGTACTAGTCTAACGAACGGTACTGATTGTAGTGGCTTTACGATGCGAGTTTACGAAAAATTCGGTTATTCTCTTCCTAGGACCTCAGGAGAACAATCAAAAGCAGGAAAAGCGGTTATGGCTTTAAAAGATGCCCAAGCAGGAGATTTAATTCATTATGATGGTCATATTGCCATCTACGAAGGAAATGGAAAAATTGTTCATGCCTCTAACAAAAGAGATGGAATCAAGGAATCTTCTGCAACATATCGTCCAATTTTAGATATTAGAAGAATTATATAGGTGAGAAATATGCAAGTATTAATAAAACCAAGCAGTAAAAATATTGATTTTTATAGAAAACTAGGGATTGAGAATTATTTGTTTTCCCTAAAAGATTATGCAACAGAAAGTAATTGTTACTTTAACATAAACGATATAAAAGAAATAAAGAGTCAATATCGAGATATTCACCTATTTGTTAGTATCAATAAAAATATAAAGAATCAGGAAATAGAGCCATTAAAGAAAATATTAAAAGAATTAGATTTTATCGGAATAGATGCCGTATTTTTCTATGATCAAGCAATTATTCTATTAAAAGAAAAACTAAATTTATCATTTGATTTAGTGTGGGCACAAACACATATGGTAACGAATTATAATACTTGTAACTATTACTATCAGAATCATGTTAAATACGCTCTTCTTTCTAAAGAAATCACACTAGAAGAAATAATAGAAATTAAGGAGAAATCTCCTATAAAAACAATAGTTTCTTTGATTACGATACCATCCATTGCGACATCAAAAAGAAAACTTCTTTCCAATTACTATCAGGATTTAGAAAAAAAAGGAAAAAAAGAACTAGTTATTCAGGAAAAATTAGGAGGAGATTTTCTCGTAGAGGAAAAGAAAGATGCGGTTACGTTCTATAAGAAAAGCATCTTAAATGGATGTGAAGTTTTAGAAGAATTGATAAAACATGATATGGATTATGTTTTATTAGATAGTAATTTAATTGATTCTGATATCTTTTTTCAAGCAGTAGAAAAGGTAGTAAAATATATCAAACAATATGATTCTTTAACTGAAGAAGAAAAAGAATCCTTTCTCCATCAGCAAAGAAAATTATTAGGAGAAGATACCGGTTTCTTTTTTAAGAAAACAATTTATAAGGTGAAGTAGTATGAAAAAAATAGAGTTACTTGCGCCAGCTGGCGATTTAGAAAGATTAAAGATAGACTTTTTGTATGGTGCGGATGCCGTCTATTTTGGTGGAGAAAAATATGGTTTACGTGCGAATGCTACAAACTTTTCTTTAGAAGAAATAAAAGAAGCATCTCTTTTTGCTCACCATCTAGGAAAAAAAGTGTATTTGACTCTGAATATTGTCTTTCATAATGAAGATATGGAAGGGGTATTTCAATACATAAAGGATGTAGTGGAGTGTGGAATTGATGCATTTATTATTAGTGATCCATTCTTAATTCATCATATCAAAGAAAATTATAAGGGTGTAGAAGTCCATTTATCAACACAAAACTCTACCACGAATTATGAATCGATTTTATTTTTACAAAAACAAGGAATCGACCGAGTAGTGTTAGCAAGAGAGTTATCAAAAGAGGAAATCCAAGAAATCATAGAGAAAACAAAAATGGATATCGAGGTTTTTATTCATGGAGCTATGTGTACTTGTTTTAGTGGGAGATGTGCTTTATCCAATTATGTGACAGGAAGAGATGCCAATCGAGGAGGTTGTAGTCAAGTTTGTCGTTTTAGCTTTCAAAGTGAAGAAGAAAAAGACTTTACTTTGGCAACAAAGGATTTGAATATGGCTTCTCATATTAAGGATTTAATTGAAATTGGAGTTACCAGTCTAAAAATAGAAGGAAGAATGCGTTCTCTTTACTATTTGGCGGTAGTAGTAGGAGCCTACCGAAAAATAATTGATGCTTATTATCGAAAGGAATTAACAGAAGAACTTTTAAAAAGACAAGAAGAAATTTTATCCCGAGTTGCCAATCGTGAGACTTCCACTCATTACTTTAACAAAGAAGCAGATGCTACCGATCAGTATTATACTGGAAGAAGTGAAGTATCCAATCAAGATTATTTGGGACAGGTAATAGAGTATGAGAAAGAAGAAAAACGAATCAAAATTCTAGAAAGAAATTATTTTAAAGTAGGAGATTTTGTTGAATTATTTACTCCCAAAGGAGAAGAAATACAGTTTGTTGTAGAAAAGTTATTCGATAAAGAAAAATGTGAAGTAGATGTTGCAAATCATCCCGATGAGGTGTATTATATTTACTTAAATACGGACATAGAGATGGATTCATATTCTATGATTCGACTATTAAGAAAGAAGGAAGAAAATGAGATATTATAAAGTGACAGTATATAAGGCTATACCAGTTAGTGGGAAACCATTTGTAGAAATTGAGAAACTTGGAAAAGGAGTAGTCGCAAAACCAAAAAGGTTTTGGCAAGCAATAGAACCAAATACAGGAGTATCGATTTCGATTCAAAAACAAAGACAGAATATACAAGGACTTATAAAAGGAAATCAAGATCAAATGGGGGAATATGGCTTTTGCCTATTTGTTTATCAAAAGGATTTAACAGATAAAAATCAAGTATCCGAAGACTATTATGAAAAATGGCTTGCGAATTTAAATCAATCTAGAGTATATCAATGTTGTCAAGAGATGGTGGCAGAGGATGTGAAAGAGCCTTATCAAAAGACAATAAGAAGAAAATAGCAATTTGTTCCAAAAGGGAAGTGGTTAACGTTCTATGAAAAATTTAGAAAAAGCAAAAGAAAACTTTTTAAAGCAGGAGCAACTTCTTTCCAAATATGCAACAAGAAGTGGCGATGCAATTCGAGAAAAGGAGGAGAAAAGAAACGATTTTCGGACTCCTTTTTCTAGGGATGTGGACCGTATTATTCATTCTTTAAGTTATACGAGATATTCAGATAAAACTCAAGTTTATTCTTTTAAAGAAAATGACCATATTAGTAAAAGAATGGTACATGTCCAACTCGTTTCAAAAGTAGCAAGAACGATAGGAAGAGCTTTAAAATTAAACGAGGATTTAATAGAGGCAATTGCCTTAGGACATGATATTGGACATACGCCTCTTGGACACACGGGAGAAGATTTATTAAATGAAATATCAAAAAAAGAATTAAATCAGTTTTTTGCACATAATATTCAAGGGGTAAGAGAGTTTAGAAGTGTCGATCATGATGGAGAAGGTCTGAATCTATGTGTACAAACTTTAGATGGTATCTTCTGCCATAATGGAGAAATGCTAGAAGCAAAATATGAACCCGTAAAGAAAACCAAAGAAGAATTCTTAAGGGAATACGAAGAAAGCTATTTTGATATCGAAAAATCCAAAAAATATCATCCAATGACAATAGAGGGGTGCGTAGTTCGTATTTCTGATATTATTGCCTATATTGGAAGAGATATTGAAGATGCCATCAATCTAGGTCTTTTTAAAAGAGAATCGTTACCTAAAAATATAACGGATGTTTTAGGAGATAATAACAGAGATATCATCAATAACCTTATTTTAGATATTGTAGAAGAAAGTATGGATAAACCATATATTAAAATGAGTGATAAAGTTTTTCATGCCTTATTTGATTTAAAGAAATTTAATTATCAAAACATTTATTGGAAGTCTCTAACCAAAAAAGAAATTGATTATTATAGAAAGGGTATGAGATGTCTTTATGATGATTATTTAGAAGCAATCAAAAAAGAAGACAAAGAAAATATTATTTATCAGATTTTTTTGGATTATCAGAGCAAAAATTACATAGAAACTACTAGTAAAGAAAGAATGGTAATTGATTTTATTAGTGGAATGACGGATGAACTTTTCTTACATGAAATTGAAAAACATTTCAGGTAGCATATTGAATTTTTAGAAAAAATATGTTATAATGTGCAAGTATTTAATAAATATAAATTGACAAAAAAGTTTATTTATAGTATTATGTATTGCGATTAATATAATGAGGTGAAGAAAATGGCAAACAAGAAAACAGTTTACTTAACACAAGAAGGTTTAGATGAATTAAAAAAGGAGCTTGACAATTTAATTAATGTAAGGCGTCCTGAAAATATACAAGCAATTAAAGAGGCTAGATCATTAGGGGATTTATCTGAAAATGCAGATTACGATGCCGCAAGAAATGAACAAGCAGTAATTGAAGGAAGAATTCAAACGATTGAAAAGATGCTTGAAAATGTATCGATTATTACCAAAACAGATACGGATAAAGTTTCTTTAGGAACAACCGTTTCTATTAAATATGTAGATGACGATGATGAAGAAGATGAATACAAGATTGTAGGTAGTCATGAGGCTGATCCATTTGAAAGTAAGATATCAAATGAGTCACCTATTGCCCAAGCCTTACTTGACCATAAGGTAGGAGATGTCGTAACCGTAGAATCTCCAAATGGTTCTTATCAAGTAGAAATAACAGAAATTAAATAATTGAAGGGGAGTCTCATTAGTCAGGCAATTAATGAGATTTTTCTATCTTATTTTATCATAAAGGGGGAATGGTAAAATGACAAAGGAAGAATTTTTAAAAACATTAGATGAATTATATTGTCATTATGAAGAAAATAGTATCTGGAGAAATGCTAGATTAACTGATGAAATAAAGATTCATTTACTAGAACATATAGAAGAGAATGACTTAAATTTTCAAGTTAAAATAAAAGATTACAAGGTAGAAGAAAACGTAATTTTTCTTTACACGGATATTGGAACTTTTCTCCTTGAAAAAAAAGAAAAAGACATTCCTGTACTAGAATCCTTAAAAAATAGTTCGATTTGTTTTTTAGATTTCTTTTATAAATTAGACAAGGAAGATTTGTCTTCTACCTTTTCTATGAAAGTAAATGCCCTTTCTTTTCAAAGGGAGAATGATCAGAATGAATTATTAAGGTACTATTTGTGTTATTATTATAATTATCGAAATCTAAGTGATACTACTATGGTTCATAGACTTTTTAAAGCATATAATGATAGATGTTCCATAAATACCATTTTTTCATTAGAGTCTTTAGAATATCCTGATTTTCAAGATTTTTGTAATCTTTCTTTAAAAGCATTACCCAATCTTAAAAAGTTATATGATTATTCTAACAAACAGAGATTAAATCAAAATCTTGTTTTTTCTATCCTTATTTTATCCGAAGAGGATAAAATGGTGGAATCTATCAAAGACCACTTAGAGGCATTTAAGAAGTTTACGATAGAAGAAGTAAGCAAAACATCTTATCTTAACCCACGTTTTAAGCTGGCATGTGAGTATTTAAAAAAATCAGAATTAATAAATTTATTCCGTCAAGAAGAACTTCTTAAGATGTATCAAAAAAATCCGTATTATTACCTTTTCTTTCCAGAAGTTTTTCAAGAAACAATCAAACATTTTGAAAATAAAAGTCCTATGATTTACGTAGATTCCACCAAAGAAGAAAAGGTGCATATTCGCTACTTATCTCATCACTTAATAGAGGGAGTTCCCCTTGATTATTATATCAAATATAATCGTGATAAAGCAGAACAACGTAGTTTTAAAAATCTATTTTTAAAAAATAATAGTTCTATTGCCAAGTTATACACTATGTATTATAAAAGCTATCAAAATGGATGGAAAGAAGAAGGAAATTTATTTGATTTTATTGGTTATCTTTTTGATACGAAAATAGTAACCTCTCTTTATCAAAATCCTAAAATTTCAGTAGACACGATTTATGACTTAGAACAGTTTTTACCATTTTATGATAAGAAAATAGCACAAAAAGTCTCTATGATTAAAGAAGAACTACGAAAGAGAAATTTAACATTTTATAATGCTTTAGTGAGTAGGCAAGAAGATAAAGAAGCCTTAAGACAAACGTTATTAAAATTTGGTCTTCAAGAAGAGAATATTTACCCCTTTTTGATTCAAAATAAATTTCTAGATAGAAAGAGAAAAGAAGGTTTACTAACTATTGTTGGAAGATATTTTGGAAATCATTTAAGAGTAATGGATATTTTAGTAATGATAGAAGAAGCAGAAAATAGAAATATTCCCTTAAATATGGTATTAGAAGAAAAGGAAATTAGCCAAAAAGTATTTCATAAAATATATCAACAAGCAGAGGAAAAAAATCCAATTCTTTATCAATGTATCGATGAACATATAGAGAGAGAAAAGAAAAAGAAAATAATGAAAATGATTCAGTTTGGTTACCTTGTAGCAGAAAAAGAAATTACTAGTATAGAAGATTATAGGGAAAAATTTCCGAAAGCTCCATCTTATTATGATTTAATAAAAAAACTACAAAGCACAGAGTTAGCTCCGAGATTAATCGAAAAGGCAAGTTCTTTTGAAGACTTTGATTCTTCTTTGATTCACAAGTCTTTGCAAAAGAAATTATGAAAATTAGTTGTATTAATCTTTTTTATAAGATATAATATAACGTATTGGAGGTATGAAAATGGCAAAAGAAAAAGAAGAAAAAAAAGAAACAAAGAAAAATGTCCACGAAGTAGTAATTAAAATAGAAGGAGAAGAATGGAAGGAAGCTTTAGATAAAGCCTTTAAGGAAAAACAAAAAGAAGCAAAAGTAGATGGATTCCGTAAGGGAAAAGTTCCAAGAGATATTTATGAAAAAAACTATGGAAAAGAGGCACTTTATCTTCCAGCTGCCGATATTTTATTACAAAAAGCATATGAAAGAGCCATGGAAGAGTCTAAATTAATACCAGTGGTTCAACCGGAGATTGATTTGAAGAGTGTAGACGATGAAAAAATTGAGTATGTTTTTAAAATTGTGACAAAACCAGAGCTTAAAATCAAAAAATATAAGGGATTAAATATCAAACCAGAAAGTGTTGAAGTAACAAAGGAAGAGATTGAACATGAGCTTTCTCACATCCTAGAAAGATATACCGAGTTGGTATCGAAAGAAGAAGGCTGTGTAGAAGACGGAAATGTGGCAGTCATTGATTTTGAAGGATTCAAAGATGGCGTTGCTTTTGAAGGAGGAAAGGGTGAAAATTATCAGTTAGAGATTGGTTCCCATACTTTTATTCCTGGTTTTGAAGAACAAGTTATTGGTATGAAGGTTGGAGAAGAAAAAGACCTTCCTCTTACGTTCCCAGAAGATTATGGAGTAGAAGATTTAAAGGGTGCCGAAGTAATCTTTAAAGTGAAAGTAAATGAGATGAAAGAAAAACAAGTAAGAGAATTAGACGAAGAATTCTTTGAAGATTTAGGAATGGAAGGTGTTGACTCTAAAGAAAAGCTAGAAGAAGAAATAGAGAAAAATATCAAAGCAGAAAAAGAAGTAGATGCCGAAAATAAATATGTAGATACTATTTTAGAAGAAGTTGGAAAACAAGTAGAAGTAGATATTCCAGAAGAAATGGTGAACGAAGAAGTAGACCGTTTAATGAAACGTTTTGAAGAACATATCAGAATGCAAGGAATTAGTTTAGAAGTATATTATCAGTTTACTAGATCTAGTGAAGAAGATTTAAGATCTCAAATGGAAAAAGAAGCCTATTCTAATGTATTATATCGTTTAATGCTAGAAGAGATTATGAAAATGGAAAAAGTAGAAGTAAAAGACGAAGATGCAGAAAAAGAAGCTTCTCTACTAGCAGAAAAATACCAAATGGAAAAAGAGGAATTCTTAAAACAATTTGGTGGTATTGACATGATTAAATATGACTTAGAAATGAGAAAAACCATCGACTTATTAAAAGAATTTAATAAATAAAGGTAACTTCAAAAAAGTTATCTTTTTTCATGGTTTTCCCTTGTATTTTTTTTAAAATAATTTATAATAAAAAACAGTATTAAATTTGGAGGTGAACCATGATGGAAAAATTAAAACTTGGAGTATTACTAATACAAGATATGGTCTTATTTCCAAATAGTGAAATTAGAGTAGAATGCGAAGATATCAATCATCGACAAATGGTATCTGTGGCCGAAGACTCCAATGATAAATTTATGTTAATTATTAATCCATTAACAGATGATTTTGAAGATATTTCTTCTTTTCCAAACTTTGGAGTGATTGGAAAAATCAAGTTAAGAATGGACGTTCCTAATGGAAAAACAAGACTGGTATTAGAAGGGGTAAAACGAGTTCATGTCGTAGAATATTTAAATAACGATGATGTTTATGAGGCATTAGTAGAAGATATCGCACGAGAAGAAAATACCAATATGGAATCTAGTTATGTTAGTATCTTAAAAAAATCATTAGAAAACTATATTCATTCTACACCTTATATGAGCAATGCCATGCTTTCCCAAATCGCTACCGTTTCTAATCTGGATGAGTTATGTGATTTAGTTGCTACTTTCTTACCATTTGATTATGAAAAGAAAAAACGATATATTTTAGAAATAGATCCAATTACTAGAACCAAATTTTTAATAGAAGATATGAGTGAAGATTTGAAACTAATCAAATTAGAAAAGAAAATTGAAGAAGAAGTGGATCATGAGCTTTCAGAAAGTCAAAAAGAATTTTATTTAAGAGAAAAGATAAAGATTATTCAAAAAGAATTAGGAGACGTAAATACTAGAGAAGATGAAGTGGCAAATCTAAAATATAAATTATCCAAATTAAGATGTGATAAAAGAATTAAAGACAAAATTAAGAAAGAGATTAGTAGATATGAAGCAACTAACTCTAATTCTCCAGAACTAGGTATGATAAGAGATTATCTAGACTGGATGTTAAATCTTCCTTGGAATAAATTTACAAAAGATGTGGATAATCTAAACAAAGTAAAACGTACTCTTGATTTGTCTCATTATGGACTAGATGATGTAAAGTCAAGAATATTAGAATATCTAGCAGTAAAACAAAATACAAATAATTTAAGAAGTCCGATTCTCTGTCTAGTAGGGCCACCTGGTGTTGGGAAAACATCACTAGCTCTTTCCATTGCGAAAAGCTTAAACAGAAACTTCTGTAAAATCAGTGTTGGTGGAATTAATGATGAAGCAGAAATTATAGGACATAGAAGAACGTATGTAGGTGCAAATCCAGGAAGAATTATTCAAGGAATCCGAAAAGCAAAAACAACAAATCCAGTCTTTATTATTGACGAGATTGACAAGATGAGAAAGGATATGAAAGGAGATCCCGCGAGTAGTTTATTAGAAGTTTTGGATCCAGAACAAAATTCGAAATTTTCGGATCATTATATTGAGGAAGATTTTGATCTTTCGCAAGTTTTATTTATCGCAACGGCTAATTATGTGGATCAGATACCATTTGAATTACAAGATCGTTTGGAAATTATTAATTTATCAAGCTATACCGAGTATGAGAAATTAGATATCGCCAAAAAACATTTAATACCTAAGGAATTAGAACAACATGGTTTAACTGAATTACAAGTCCAATTTGAGGATGAGGCAATATTAACGATGATTCGAAGCTATACGAAAGAAGCAGGAGTGCGTGAGTTAGAAAGAATCATTGCTACGGTGTTACGAAAAGTAGTGAAAAATTTATTAACCGATTATTCTACGGTTTCTTATCAAATTACGAAAGAATCTTTAGAAGAATATTTAGGGAAGGCCAAATATCATTATTTAGAAAAAGATAGTAAAAAACAAATTGGTGTCGTGAATGGGATGGCTTATACCGTTTTTGGAGGAGATATTCTACCAATCGAAGCTACCTATTATAAAGGACGTGGTGATTTGATTTTAACTGGTAGCCTAGGAGAAGTGATGCAAGAGTCTGCTAAAATCGCTTTATCTTATATTAAATCAAATGTGGACTTCTTTCATATTGACTCTACGATTCTAGAGAAAAATGATATTCATATTCATGTTCCAGAAGGTGCTGTTCCCAAAGATGGACCAAGTGCAGGAGTGACTTTAGCAACCGCAATGATATCTCTTCTTACGAAGCGTGAGGTTGATACGAATATTGCCATGACAGGAGAAATTACGCTACGAGGAAGAATACTACCAATTGGTGGTTTAAAAGAAAAAGTCATTGGAGCAGATCGTGCAGGAGTGAAAAAAATTATCATTCCAAAAGAAAATGAAAATGATTTAGAAGAAATACCAAAAGAAATCTTAGAAAAGTTAGAATTTACTATCGTATCGAAATATGAAGATATCTATCAGAAAGTATTTGGTGATAAGAAATGATCGATTTTAATACTGCTGAAAAAAAGTTGGATTTGATCTGGATGAAGTATGAATTAATTACGTATTTTCCGAAAGACTTTATGGAAATTTATAATAGAGAAGATTTATATTACGAATTACTCTTTCGATTAGAAACCATCATGGTATTGGAATCTGATTTTCTCTTACTAAAAGATTATCTAGATAAATACCGTGAAATTATTAATGTGGGACGATTTCGGTATCACACAAAAGGAAAGATAAGAGAATATGAGAATTTAACTTTAACTACTCTAAATTCCTTGGAACAAACAAAAGAGAAATATCGAACTAGATATATCAAAGAGCAGTTAAAAATAAGATATCAAATGCATATGGTAAGTAATATAGAAAATTATGATGAAGAGATTGTATCATTATCAGAATTTGATTATCGCTATTTAAGTATTATGAATCAATTAATACATGGAGTATCCTTAAAGAATACTGAAAAGCCAAGCAAATATTTGTCTTCCATCAATTATCTGATAAGTTGTGCACCAGAGGTTTTTTTTAAAGAACAAGGCTATATAAATGCTACCACATCCATTCTTGATATCTTTGTAAATAATAAATTAATTCAACCAACTCATCATGTAAAAAAGATAATGAGAAAATTAAATCATATGAATGAAAAGAGATAACGAATAATTTCTCTTTTTTTTCATATGATTAAATGAAAAGTGAGGAGATTTAAATGAAAAAAAACGTATCTTTTGAAAAAGAAATAGAGTTTCCTAGTATGATAGGTGAAATCACTTCTATTTCCCTTGATCATTCGTTAGAATTTCAATCAAAAAGTAAAATAGAAGGAGAATTTGTCGTATCTGGTACTTATAAGATGACAGAAGCATCTACTTTAGAAGAAAAATTTTCGTATCCCATTCCAGTAGAGATAGAACTTCTAGAGACATTGGAAGAAGACACTAGAAAAGTATCCATTAGTAATTTTAACTATGCTATTGTAAACGACGATATTTTAAAATGTGATATTGAAGTCTTAGTAGAAGGAGTAGAAGAAGTGATAGTAGAAGAAAAAGAAGAAGATCAAATAGAAGTATTGGAAGAAAAAAAGTCTGAAAATGATCTTTTTGAAATTTCAAAAGAAGAAGATGCGAGGAAAGTAGAAGAAGTTCGAAAAGAAGAGATTCCAAATCAAGATGAGGAAGTAAGAGAATGTGATGGAGATATCATAGAAGAAGAGGATAAAGTAATTGAAGAAAAAATGGAAAGTGATGAAAAGAATACAAAAGAACGAGTAGAAGAAGAGGAAAGTATTTCTTTAAAAGAAATGGAAGAATCTAATAATGTCATAGAAACTACTCAAGAAGTAGTTCCAGTAGTAGAAAAAGAAGAGAAGGATAATGTTGTTAGTGAGGAGGTTATTATGGAACAAAAACAAGAAAGCAGTAATATGAGTTCTCTATTTCAAGCCTTTGAAACATCTGAAGAAACATTCACCACCTATTCTGTCTATATTGTTAGAAAAGAAGATAGTATTGAAAAAATTATGGATACCTATAAAGTAAGTAGAGAAAGTCTTAGTGAATACAATGATTTAAGTGAAATCGAAATTGGATCAAAAATCATTATTCCAACCTGTAATGAATGAAATTAAAAAATTAATCGAAAAGTATGATTTAAAAGTGAGAGGAATCAAAGAACAACAAAAAATTAAGATTATTGATACGGATAAAGGAAAATTGGTTCTAAAGAAAGGTTCCTCTAAGGAAAAAGGATTATATGAATATTTACAAAATAAAAACTTTCACTACTTATTGGATAAAGAAGAATTAGAGGAATATAATGTTTATCCTTATATACAGGAGATAAAACAAGAAAAAGAAGAAAAAGCAATGGAGTTAATTTACATCTTAAGCATTTTACATAACAAAACCTTATTTTATCGGAAGATTGTGATGGATCAAGTAAAAGAAGTATATGAAGAATATATGAGCAAGCTTGATTATTTAAACTATTACTATCACGACTTACAAGATATGATAGAACAAAAAGTATATATGTCTCCTGCTGAATACTTATTAATCCGTAATATTTCTCTTATTTATTCGGCACTTAATTATTCTAAAGAGAATTTAAAGATGTGGTATGAAGAAAAAAAGAATCAAAAAAAAGAAAGAGTCGTACTCTTACATAATAAACCTAGTCTAGATCATATTTTAATAGGGGAAGATAAGAAGTTAATTAGTTGGGATGATTATACAAAAGGCTGTCCTATCTTTGATTTTTTATATTTTTACCGAAATAATTATTTAGAGGTGGAAATGACTTCTTTGTTTCAGATGTATCAGTCAAGATTTTGTTATACAGAAGATGAATACCTGTTGTTTTTTTCTCTTCTTTCGATACCGGATAAGATAGATTTTACTAGCCATCATTATCAAAATACAGTTCGTGTTTATGAACTTGTTAAATATGTAGAAAAAACGAAGGATTTTGTTTTAAAAGAGGATGAAAAAAACCAAAAAGAAGATAAAGATAAATTCCAAGAATAGGATAACAGCATTAAATCTAGTCGTAATAAAGATTAATAGTAATGCTTGATAAAAGCTAATGACTAAGAAAACAAGAATTAATGCTAAGTAGAAGATGGAAGATCTTCTTCTTTGTTTGCAGTAGTTACATCTGCAAAATAGATTGTGTTTTGGTCCTTTAAATTTCATAGTGATCACCTAATATAAATTATGCAAAAGATAAAATAATGTAAATGAAATCAAAATTTTTACTAAAATTAGAGATTTTGTGGTATACTTTAGATGGTGATAATATGAATAATAAAGGGTCTACTTTAATTGAAGTGATTGTGGTTATGGTAATCATTGGAATTATTACGGTAATGGCTTTTCCGTCAATTACAAAACTACAAACTCAAAATAGTAATAAAACGTATCTTGAATATGAGAAAGTATTAGAAACGGGAGCGAAACTATATGTTGATAAATATAATAGAGATTTATGGGGATTAAATGAAGGTGGTTGTAAAGGTATTCCTGTTCAAAATTTACTAAACGAGAAACTAATCAAAGATTTTGTTGGAAAGAAAAATGAAGTAGTAGATAAAGGGCAAACTTTCGTAAATGTAACCAAAAATAATAGTACCAAAAAGGTTAGTTATCAAGTGTATCTAGTAATAAAAAAAGGAAGTAAAACAGTCTATAAGCCTAGTAGTAGTGTGTCGAGATGTCCTGCTTAATTTGTAGTGTCAATAATTTTTGAAAATGTCCTAAAATTTTTGAAACATAAGCGGGAAAATTTATTCCAATTCCTCCATCAATTTAGGAACCCAGTCATTTATCTAAAAGAGGGACGTCAAACAAATTAGAAATTTGCTTGCCTTAAGCATTACGATAAATTCCTGCCTAAATTGATGGATTTTCTCGGCATAAAACCCCGCTTAGGCATACACATGATTTGTGTGTGCTTTTTGTATTTGTTTTTTGAAGCTAGCTACTTTCCACGGATGTGTCATAGGTGGAATGTATTTCTCTTTTTGAAACTTATCTTGATGTATTTCTCCATCGAATTCTTTTGAAAATCTTTCATTTCTAGGAAGTTCCCTTAATTCATAGACTTTCTCATCAATAGTAACTAATAAATCACCATCAAATGACTTAATAACTAAGCATTCTGTCTTAGGAGTAAAGCACTTTAGTTTATTATCCAAATATGGTTGATAATATTTTC
>CAJUIY010000021.1 GCA_910586865.1 uncultured Bacilli bacterium | reverse complement strand
CTTATATTATAAGTCTTTAATAACTATCTTGTTTTTAATTCATTATTTTGTCCTGTAAGAGTTAAGATTTTTAGTAAAAGTCAAAGTAGTTTTTAATTTTTTTCCATCGTTTATTTCTTCTTCTATTTTTCTTTTATAAAATGAAAGGAGGGATTTTCCTTTGACGTAATCTTCTTGGTAGGTAGAAAAATCTTTTTCTTTTGATATGAAATAGTAAAGGATAAGTCTTTATTTTCTTTATTTATCAGTTTTATCTGATAGGTCTGACTTTCAGGTTGATAATGTATTTTTCCTATGTGTAATTCTTTTTTTATTTCTTGGTAATTAGAATCTATATAGTTTTTTAATTTTTCCTCTACTTTTGCTTCCAATAAAATATATTTCTTTTCGTTGAGAACGATTATGGCAAATAAGATAATTATCGTTGTAGAAAAAATCCACATATTAGTTAGAAGTTTTGTTTTTTGATTCATATTACCACCATCTTTATTTTACTGAAAATAAAAAAGAAAAGCAATCATCAATTGCTCTTTGTGTGACTACAACAAATATTCAATAATATAATGAGGTGTTCTTACTGATTTTATACATTTTTTATTGTTTATTTAAAAAAACTATGATAATATATTGTATATAATAGGTGGGTTGCGAATAATTAGGTGGTGTGTGATATGGAAATATTAAAAGGAATGGTTAGAGAAAAGGGCTTCGAAGATAAAGAATGCACCTATATGAACACAGATGATGGGAAGCAATTTTATTTTATAGAAGATTTTCAACTTTCTAATGGTAATATCATTGCTTGTTCTGATCTAAGTCAGGGCGTTGGTAATAAACCAAGGCAAACATTAGGAGTCATTACTCCTAGAGGAGAAATAGTCATACCTTTTGAAAATAAGATGATTAAACCTTTAGAAAATAACTTATTATTAGTAGAAAGAAACGCACCCATCACTCCTAATGTTATCGATGCTTTGGCAAAAAAAGGTGACCCACAGACCACAACTAAATATATGAATGATGCAAATACCATAAAGAGTCAATTAAAAAGTGTGATGGCTGGAGGAGAGAATTTTGTATTTGATAATCCTTTTTCTGAAGCGGCACTTTATACTTTAGAGGGAGTGAATGTAGGGGGTAATTATTTTAGTTTTATCAGTAAAAATGGAAATGACTATTATTTAAGCACAAATGTTGTGGGTTCTTCTATATTAAAATATGATTCTAGTGTAAATATAAATGGCGGAAACACGAGTGATGAAGGAGCCTCAAATAATCAAGAAAATATGGACAGTCAAAACGGAAATGATTTAGGTGATACGAATACCACAATGAATGTAGAGAAAGAACGACAAGATACGACTTCTCTTCCTACTAATTCGCTTGAAAATGAAAATGGAGATACTCTAAATCAAGAACCTTTAGTTCCAAATATTGAAATTCCACTACAATTACAACAACAAGTAGAAGATACTCCTCCTAAGGAAGAGGAAGTAACCCTTCCTTCTGTAGATTCGACTGGTTCCAATCAAGATATAGTAAACACCCCTAGTGATAATCTGGGTCAACCACAAGAACAAGGAAATACAGATGAAGCACCTAAGACGGAGCTTAACATTAATCTTCCAGTAAATGATATCTTAGGTCAGAATAATCAGGATTTCGCTACGAATACAGATAGTGGAGTCGAAACGGATATTGCTGTTACAACTGCTAGTGATACTACAGATCAAAATAATAATATGGTAAATATGGAAGAAAGTAGTATTTCTGATAATCAGCCAAATGAAAATGATACAAGTAGTGAGAGTGATAATGGTAATACTATGAATGAAGATATGGAGACATCTTCTGTAAACCAAATAGAAGAAAATGCGGATGATCAAGGAGCACTTTCCTCAGAGAAAGAACAATCAGAAGAATCCATAACGATTCCAGCTGGCAACACAGAAGATGTGGAAACACGAGAAGGGGAATTGGAAGAAGATAAGGTACCAACAGATGAGGCAAACGTTTCTTCTGAAGATGGTGAAAATCGATTAGCAAATTCAGAAGAAGTAGAAGATAATAGTGAAGAAGAAAGGGATACCACACCTCCATTACCAGAAAATGAGGAGGCAGAATCTTCTGCCGAAAGTGAGAATGTTTTTGAAAACACATCTGAAGAAGAAGAAAATGACGATGATACGGAAGAGGATGGTGGGATACAGGTAGAATCTTCGCTTCCAGAGGATATTAACGAAGAAGAAGTAGAAGATGATAATCTCTCTACGGAAAATAACATGGAAACCGAAGAAATGGAGGAAGAAAACTACGAAGACTATCAGGAGGACGAAATTACGAATCCTGTTATTATTGATGCAACTAATACCATCAGAAAATTACTAGAGGAAAATAGAAAGCAAAGAGAGATTATTGATAGACAAGATAGTGAAATAGAAACGCTAGCTTCTAGTAACTCTATCTTAAAAGAAAATAATGATTCCAAGTCTAAAGAAATTATTTCATTAAGAAACAGTATGGCAAAATATAGAAGTCAAAATTCGACACTTTCTCGTGAAAATAATAACTTAAAAGCTACGAATACAAGACAAGAAGAGTTAATTGAGAATCTTAAAAGTCAAAATATAACTTTAAAAGAACAGGTAGCTGGTATTACTGCTCTTGGTAATGCGGTAAAAGAAGCAACTACTGTGATTGAAACACATCAAGAAGATTTCTCTCAACCATCGGAACTTTCTTATTTAGATACAGCGATGGGGGAAGTCGTTTATCAGAAAAGAAAAAGTACATAATTTTTCATAACAAAGAATACAAGTTATTCTTTTTTTGTTTACATCATCCTCATAGAAGTGTAAAATATTAGTTGGGTGATACCGATGACGAGTGAAAATCAAAATGACAAAAAAGAAAACAACTTATCTATGGAGCAAAAAAAGTATTTTTTCTCTAGGTTAAATGTAATTGAGGGACAAGTTCGAGGAATTAAACAAATGATAGAGGAAAATCGTAAATGTGATGAAATACTAGTCCAGTTGTCTGCTGTTAACAATTCCTTAAAAAGTGTAGGAATCAAACTCATTAGAAATCATTTGGATACTTATGTGATTCATGATATGAAAGAAGATAAAAAAGAAGTAATCGATGAAGTGATAGATTTATTTTCAAGAATTGATTCATAATTCTATAAAAAAAGAAAGTAGGAATATAGAATGAAGAAATTACCAAAAATAGTTTTACTTATTTTAATTGTTCTACTATTATTAGGTTGTACTAATAAAGAGTTAACAACAAAAGAAAAAGAGGCATTAAAATTTAAAGAAGAATATGAGAATTTAAATGGGAAATCCACTAATAATAGAAAATATCGTAAAGTGGAAATTGAGAAAGATAATCCAATGCGATATAAGAATGCCAGTGATATCATCAAAATGATAGAAGAGAAAAAAACATTTATTGTTTATTTTGGCTTTGATAGTTGCCCTTGGTGTAGAAGCGTAGTTCCTACTCTTTTAGAGGTTGCAAAGGACTTAGAAGTAGATACTATCTATTATGTAGATGTGAAAGAAATTCGTGATGTTTTAAAACTAGGAGAGAATGAGGAAGTGATTACGGAGAAAAAAGGAGAAAAGGATTATTATAAATTGTTGGAATTATTGGATTCTGTTTTAGATCAGTATATGTTAACAAATGAAGATAAGAAAGAAATTGATACAGGGGAGAAAAGAATCTATGCACCTAGTGTTGTTTCTGTAGTGGATGGTGTAGCCGTAGAACTAGAAAGTGGAATCAGTGAAGAACAAACAGACGCTTATATGAAATTAACAGAAAAAATGAAGAAAGATACTTATCATAAATTTAAGTGTTCTATCCAGTGTGTCTTAGAAAGTAGTACGACATGTTCTAATAAGAATAGTTGTTAAAAATGATAGGAACGAGATATGGAAAGATATAAAGAAATTGAAAGAAGCATTATCAAAAAATTTCGTAAAGATATTTGGTCTAAGTTTGTAAAGGCAGTAAAAGAGTATGAACTTATTTCTGAAAATGATAAAGTGATGGTATGTATTAGTGGAGGTAAGGATTCTTTTTTACTTGCAAAATGTATTGAAGAGTTACAAAGACATGGAGATGTTTTTTTTGATACCTATTATGTAGTAATGGATCCTGGATATAGTGAGAAAACGAAAGAATTAATTCAAAAAAATGCAGATATTTTAAATCTTCAAGTGGAAATTTTTTCCTCTGATATCTTTGATATTGTGGATCGAGTAGATCGAAGTCCTTGTTACTTATGTGCTAGAATGAGGAGAGGTTGTCTTTATAAAAAGGCACAAGAGATGGGATGTAATAAAATAGCTTTGGGTCATCATTTTGATGATGTGATAGAAACCACTTTGCTTTCCATGTTTTATGGGGCGGAGGTAAAAACGATGATGCCCAAATTACATAGCGACCACTTTGAAGGAATGGAACTGATTAGGCCTCTTTATTTGGTAAAAGAGCAAGATATTATTTCTTGGAAAAATTTTAATGAGCTAACCTTTATTAATTGTGCTTGTCGTTTTACTGAAAATATAGAGAAATTAGAAGATGGGACGAGTAAAAGAGAAGAAATTAAAAAATTAATTGATGCTATGCGAAAAATAAACAAAAATGTAGATTATAATATATTTAAAAGTTTAGATAATGTAAATCTTGATTGTATATTGGGGTTTCATAAAAATCATAAGAAAACAAGCTTTTTAGATGAATATGATAAGTAGTTTTACGAAAAGTCTACAAATTTTGTAAAAAGAATACGATATGATAAACAGGAGGTGCTGTTATGATAGAAATAAAAAACATAAGTGTAAAAATAAAAGAAGAAGACAAACTGGTTATCCATGATTTGTCTCTTACGATAAAAGATGGGGAAGTTCATGCGATTATGGGACCAAATGGAACTGGTAAATCGACCCTTTCTAAAGCCATTATGGGACACTATAAATATGAGGTAGTAGCTGGCGATATTTTAATGGATGGAGAATCCATTAAGAAACTAGAAGTAAACGAAAGAGCGAAAAAAGGTATATTTCTTGGAATGCAAGATCCGACTGTTATTGATGGGGTAACGAATAGTGAATTACTAAAAAATGCTAAGCAAGAGATTACAGGGGAACATATCAATTATTTTGATTTTATTAAAACAGTAGATAATGCTTTAAAAAACTTAGAATTCGAAGAAGGAATGGTTCATCGACATGTGAATAAAGGTTTTTCTGGTGGAGAAAAGAAAAAAAATGAGATTTTACAATTAAAAGTATTAAAACCAAAGTTCATTATTTTAGATGAAATTGATTCAGGATTAGACGTAGATAGTCTTCGAATTGTATGTGAAAATATCAATCAATATTTAAAAGAAAATAAAGATGCCTCTGTTTTAATTATTACTCATTATCCAAGAATTTTAGAGTATATAAAACTTGACTATGTTCATATTATGAATCAAGGTACGATAAAAAAGACAGGAACTATGGAACTCGCAAAAGAAATAGAAAAATTAGGATATCATAGTATAAATGATATAAGAGAGAATGATTCGAATGAATAAAATAGAAGTAAAGGAAGAAATTATCAATATAGAGAATGATACGGAAAAACAAATAGAGAAGGTATCGGATAGTGATACAAAAACGATATATAATGTTGGTGAGAATGGATGGTTAGTTGTTTATCTGTATGGAATCAATACGAGTAATGTAGTTGAAATTAATTTAAACGGGGAAAATGCAAAGGTAGAGTTTCATTATAATATGATTAATTATGATTCTAATAGTTATCAAATTACAGTCAATCATAATTGTTCTCATACAGAAAGTAATATTTATAATCACGGATTAAACGTATTTGACCATTCCCTTCGATTTGATATCAATGGCATCGTAAAGAAAGATAGTAAATCCTGTATTTGTAATCAAGAAAATCAAATTATTAATTTGAAAGATGGGCATAGTACCATACTTCCCAATCTTTTGATTGATAATTATGATGTGATATCTAGTCATTCTGCTTTTATTGGTAAATTTCAAGAAGAATTACTATTCTATTTAATGAGTAGAGGAATTTCAAGAAAAACGAGTTATCAGTTGTTGATAAAAGGCTTTTTATTAAATGGAGGTAATAGTAATCTTTTAAAATCATTCATGAAACAAATAGAAAAAGTATAAGAAGGTGATAGTATGAATCGTGATGATTTTCCTATTTTAAATGGAGATTTTATTTATTTTGATAATAGTGCTACTACATTAAAGCCACAATGTGTAGTGGATAAAATGGTGGATTATTATTCAAAATATACCTCCAATATTCATAGAGGGGATTATGATAATGCGATAAAAACGAACAAGGAGTATGATCAGGTTAGAGACCTTGTAAAAGATTTTATTCATGCTGGTGATAGTAAGGAGATTGTCTTTACATCAGGAGCAACAGAGTCTTTAAATATGATTGCATTTGGATTTTTTAAGAGCATTTTAAAAGAAAAAGATGAAATCCTACTAACAATGTCAGAGCATGCTTCTAATGTTCTTCCTTGGCAAGTGCTAGAACGGGACGGATGTGGTAAAGTAAAATACATTCCATTAGATGAGAATCATGAACTAACCGTGGAAAATGTAAAAAAAGCCATTACTAGTAATACGAAAGTAATTTCTATTGCCCATATTTCTAACGTAGTTGGCGATATTAGAGATATCGTGGAAATCGGTAAAATATGCAAAGAAAAAAATATTTATTTCGTAGTTGATGCTGCACAAAGCGTATCTCATATAGAGGTAGATGTTGTAAGTGCCAATGTTTCTTTTTTGGCTTTCTCGGGACATAAGATGGTTGGACCTACTGGAGTAGGAGTTCTTTATGGAAAAAGGGAACTTTTAAAAGGAATGGTACCATTAAAATATGGTGGAGGAATGAATCAAAGTTTTGAAATCGATGGTTCTTATGTTTTGAAGGAAGCTCCTATCAAGTTGGAAGCAGGAACCCCCCCTATTGCGGAAGTGATAGGGTTAGGAGAAGCAATCAAATTTATACAAAGTATTGGAGTTTCTAAAATCCATGAACATGAATATCGTCTTAAAAAATATTTGATTGATAAACTAAAGGATATTCCTAATATTGTTGTCTATAATAAAAATAGTAAAAGCGGAATTGTGGCTTTTAATATCAAAGGAGTTTTTCCACAGGATACTTCTATTTACTTAAATCATTATCATATTGCGATACGGGCAGGTAATCATTGTGCGAAGGTATTAAAAGAAGAATTAAATATAAAAAATACTTGCCGAGTTAGTTTATATTTATATAATACCAAAGAAGAAGTAGATAAGTTAATCGAAGTATTAAAAAATAGTGAAGATATATTTAAAGTGGTGATATAAATGGATGAAGTAGTAAGAAGAGAAATCATATTAGATAATTATCAACATCCAATGCATAAAGGATTAGTAGAAGATGATAGTTATATTAAAAAGAATACCAATAACGATTCTTGCATTGATAATATTGATATGATGATGAAAATAAAAGATGGGGTGATTGAAGATATTGTTTTTGATGGGGAAGCTTGTTCCATTTGTACATCAGCAACTAGTATTTTAATTAGAACCTTAATTGGAAAGACAAAAGAGGAAGCAGAGGTAGTTTTAGAAAATTATCAAAATATGATTCATGAAATAGAATATGATAAAGAGATATTAGGGGAATTAAATGTTTATGATCAAGTATATAAACAACCTAATCGAAAAACTTGTGCTTTGCTTCCCTCTAAAGCAGCAGAAAGTATCTTAAAAGAATCAGAGAAATAATAGAAATTGGTGATAGGATGGAAATTGTTGGATTAGATGAAGAAAAAGTAAAGTTACTATCAAAAATAAAACAAGAAGATAACGATATAAGGGATTTTCGCCTAAAAAGTTATGAATCTTTTGTTCGTCAAAAAATGCCTGAATTTGGTCCAGAGATAGAATTGAATTTTGATGATATTATCTACTATAAACGAACGCTTCAAGATGAGAAGATAGAAAAAGATTGGAATCAAATTTTAAAACCCATTGTGGATGAACTAGATGATCTTGGTGTATTAGAAAGTGAAAAGCATTTGGGTGGAATGGGTGTTCAATACGAAAGTGAAGTTATCTATCATAATATGTTAGAAGAGATTGAAAAAAAGAAAGTGATTTTTACTTCGATTGAAGAGGCGATGAAAAAATATCCAGAACTAATAAAAAAATATTTTGGAAAGATTGTAAGTAGGGATGAAAATAAATTTGCAGCCTTAAATTCTGCAGTATTTAGCGGAGGAAGTTTTATTTATATTCCTAAAAATACTACCCTAGATCGTCCTTTACAAAGCTATTTTCGAATCAATAGTAAAAATATGGGGCAATTTGAAAGAACACTGATTATTGTAGATGATAATTCTTCTCTTCATTATGTGGAAGGTTGTACCGCACCTACTTACAGTGAATCTTCTCTTCATGCTGCTGTTGTAGAAATTTATGTTGGAAAAAACAGTAAATGTAGATATTCGACGATTCAAAATTGGGCAACCAATGTATATAATTTAGTAACGAAACGTGCTCTTGTAGAAGAAGGCGGAACCATGGAGTGGATTGATGGAAATATTGGTTCTAAAGTAACCATGAAATATCCTTGTTGTGTTTTAAAGGGAGACAACTCAAAAGGAGTATGTATTACGATTAGTGTTGCGAAAAAAGACCAAATCCAAGACAGTGGTGCTAGGATGATTCATATAGGAAAAAATACCAAAAGTAATATCATTTCAAAAAGTATTTCTCAACATGGAGGAAATGCTACCTATCGTGGAAAAGTGGATATCAAAGGCAGTGCTGAGGATAGTGAAGCCCTTGTGAAATGTGATACTTTGATTTTAGATAATCAGTCTAAAAGTGATACCATTCCTACCAATATTAATGCCAATTCTTCTAGTACTATTGAACATGAAGCAACGGTTTCTAAAATAAGCGAAGAGACATTATTTTATCTAATGAGTAGAGGAATATCAAAAGAAGTAGCAACAGAATTAATCATATTAGGATTTTTAGATCGATTCCGAGAAGAACTTCCAATGGAATACGCAGTGGAATTAAATCAGTTAATAAAAAGAAACTTATAATTTTTTCTTTTCAGAAATGATTTCGATTCATAAGATATGAAATTCCATAAGGAATTCTTTTTTTTGTCAAAAATTTGGAAAGAAATTTATTAAATTGTATATTTGAAAAAAGAGACTTATTCCTATACCATACTTTTCAAGAAAGGAGGGATAATGTGTTAAATCAAATTGTTTTAGTAGGAAGACTTACCAAAGATATTGTCTTAAATAAGACTGATTCTGGAAAGAAAATAGCCAATCTTAGTTTAGCAATTCCAAGAAGTTTTAAAAACATGGATGGTATTTATGATACAGATTATGTTGAATGTATCCTATGGGAAAATACGGCTTTAAATACTTCTGAATATTGTCAAAAAGGTGATATTGTTGGAATTAAAGGAAGAATTCAATCTAGAGTAGTAACAAGAGAAGATCATAAAGAAAATATATTAGAAGTAGTTGCTGAAAAAGTAACATTTTTAACTTCAAAAAAAAGTAAAGAAAAAGAAGAGAAAGAATAAAAATTTATTATTAGTTAACTTTTACCAAAAAATCTTTTCTAATAATTATAATGAATTGTAGAAAACTATTAGTAAAGATTAGAGGTGAGGCCATGCTTATAGGAAAAAGAATAAAATCTTTACGAAAAGGAAGAGGTCTAACGCAAGAAGAGTTAGGTAAAATTATAAATGTTACAAAAGTTAGTATCTGTTGTTATGAGAATGAAACTAGAATTCCAACATTAGAAACTTTACTTGCACTTTGCGAATTCTTCAATGTAGATATTAATTATTTTCTAGGAAATGATAGTTATTTAGTAACGGATGGTAATGAAAAGTATGGACTCACTGTTGCAAAAGAAGATATTGATTTCTTAAAGGAGATTCGAAAGAATCGTAATTTGTATCATAAAGTAATTGATGACCCAAAGAGATTTGTGGAATTAATGGATATTAAGATGAGATAAAAGAGTTTTTCTCTTTTTTATTTCTAAATGATTTGTTTTGGGTTGGTTGCAGATTTCACACATCATATGTTATAATTTAAATATCATAGGAGGGGTATTTTTGATTGTAGACATTATTACAAAGAAAAAAGAAGGAAAGATATTATCAAGACAGGAATTAGAGTACTTTTTTAATGGGTATTTAAATGGGGAGATAGAAGATTATCAAATGTCTTCTCTATTAATGGCAATATGTTTAAAGGGAATGGCAGATAAGGAAATATTTGAGTTAACCGATATTTATATTAAAAGTGGAGAAATTCTTGATTTTTCAAAAGTAGAGGGAGTTAAGGTTGACAAACATTCCACAGGAGGAGTTGGAGATAAAACAACCTTAATTATTGCTCCTATTGTGGCAAGTCTTGGAATACCAGTTGTTAAAATGAGTGGTAGAGGATTAGGATTTACAGGAGGAACTATTGATAAAATAGAATCAATTGAAGGATTTCAAACCAATCGATCAATGGGAGCAATTAAAGAACAAGTAAAAGAAATTGGGATTTCCCTTTCCTCACAAACTAGTAAACTTGCTCCAATGGATAAGAAAATATATGCACTAAGAGATGTTACAGGAACAGTAGAATCCATTCCTTTAATAGCTGCTAGTATTATGAGTAAAAAAATTGCAAGTGGTGCTGATAAGATACTAATTGATATTAAAGTAGGAAAAGGTGCACTTATTAAAAATCAAAAAGATGCTAAAAAATTAAAAGACTTGATGACTCGTATTGGTAATCATTATGGGAGAGAAGTAAGATGCATTATCTCTGATATGAATATGCCTTTAGGTAGTTGTATCGGAAATGCTTTAGAGGTATTAGAAGCAATTGATATATTAAAAGGAAAAGAAAAAGGTGATCTACTAAATTTGTGTATGGATTTAGCTAGTGAAATGGTGAGTATGAGCAAAAATATTGGTAAGAAAAAGGCAGTTAAATTAGTGAAGGAAGCAATCGTAAGTAAAAAAGCTTATTATAAATTCTTAGAATTAGTCAAATATCAGAATGGAGATATTTCTTCTTTAAAAGTTAGTGATAAAAAAATAGAAGTAAAATCGTCTAAAAGTGGAGTTGTTAAATCTATTAATGCATTAAAATTTGGTGAACTTTCTGTAAGACTTGGTGCAGGTCGTCAACATGAGGATGATAAAGTAAATCATGAAGTTGGAATTAAACTAAATAAATTGGTTGGTGACAAAGTAAAAGTAGGCGATACTTTATGTACTCTTTTTGTAAAAAAGGAAGATGATTTTTCGAAAATAGAAGCTTATTATACTTTAGCTTAATAAAATAATATTTAATTGCTAGAAGTTTTGGTATAATGATAATAGGAAAGGGTATGATATGATGAAAAAAATAAAGTTGCTTGTGTCTATCATTATTGCAGTAATCTTATTTTCTAGAGGTAATTTAAATGTTAATGCAGAAAACTATGTTGCAACAAGTGCACCTGATAGTTTTCATACTAATACCAACGCCTTCATTAGTGAACCTATGACCGATGTATGGAATGGGTTGACCAATACTAGTGATAGGGATGTAGTCATGTATAATGCATCTCTTAAATCAGCAAGTGTAGGTGACGATTTAAAATCTTATTGTTTTACTAATAAATATGGTTATGTTCAGGATATTCATATTCGAACTTCAGAAACAACAGTAGGAGATAAGATTTTTGTTATTGATGGTATGGAATCCCAATATTGTGGTCTTCTGGCTTCCTGTCAGTATGTTAAATTGAATGATTCTGTGGACTTAGGTATTGTTTATATTATTACAAATGCAGAAAACTATCTTACCAAAAATGGAATAAATCCTAATACTACTACAAATGGTAATCTATTATTATCTTGGTTTACACAAGTAGCTATTTGGAAATATCAGAACATTAATAATTTTGCTAGTGTTTCAATATCTAATAACAATATTGAAAAACATATTCCACGAACTGGAAGTTACGATATTTTCTGTGATGAAAGAACTAGTGCAACTACTATAAGTACGAATGCTAGTACTCTTTGGAATCTTGCTAGCAATCTTACAACAGAAGCAAAGAACTTATCTAATGTAAGTTTAAACTTACATTATGATGGTAATTTCTCTATACAAGAAGAGAATAATAAAGTTAAGACAAGCTTAATTTATGCAAGTGCTAATGGACCTTTCTCTTCTTATGCTCTTGATATTAGTAAAGCACCTAGTGGTACCAAAGTTTATAGTGAATCTAATACAGTGATTACTAATCTATCAAACATTCCTAAAAATACAAAATTTTATTTAGAAATTCCTGTTGAAAATATTGAAAACTTTACTTATGATTTTAATATTACAGCAACTACTACTGCTAGTGATTATAAGGGGTATAAGTATAAACTTTCAACAGCAGATAATAAAGTCGTATTAGTTACCCATGAACCACAACAAATACATTCAGCAATAGAGGTGAAAGCCACTCATGTGGAAGATTCTGCCAGTTCTATTCCAAAAATAATATATATAGTAGGTCTATTTATCTTATTATGTGGAATTGGAATTGTATATGTTAATATGAAACCTAGAAAACAGGAGTCATGATAGGGAAAATAAGTTATTAATAATATCTTTTCTTACTATTTAGTGGATAAAGATATTTTTCATCTGATAAAAATGTCAATAAATGAAAAAAAATGTGCATTTCAAAAAAACTATGTTATAATGATAATAGAAAGGTAGAAGATATTATGAAAAGAAAAGGTTTAATAATCGCTAGTATTTTTGCAATTGGTATATTCTTTGGCATAAATTCTGATGTTTATGCAGTAAGTTATATTTCTTCTAGTGCACCAGATTCTTTTGTAACGAATCAAGCAGGAAGAGGATATTCTGGTGGAGCACTTACAAATACAACAAATGATGCTGTAATGGCAAACGTTTCTCTTTCGGCAAATGCGACAGGAAGAGGAAATAATATTATTGACTATCATACATCAACAGGAGATAAGATTTTTTGTATTGACAGAATGACAGAATATGGTCGCGGGGAAACTTATACCAAAACAGGAGAGACTGTGGATTATGGAATTGTCTATATCATTACACACGCCCAAGATTATTATAATAGTAAGTTTAACCGGAAAGGGAGTAACCCTGAGTTAGAGGCTTCTTGGTTTACACAAGTGGCTATTTGGAAATATCAAAATGCTAATAATTTTACAAGTATCTCTATGGTTCAACCTAGTATTATAGAAGAAGGAATTACAACGGATGCTGGAGATTATTATACTTATAGTAATAATGCAGTGCTTTTATGGACTCTTGCAGATGGTTTAGTAAGTGCTGCTAAATCTCAAGCTGGAACCGATCCTTCTGCTTTTAATAATTTAGCCTTTAATTATGATGGTTCGCATACAGTTGACAAAGATAATAAAACGATTCGTACAGGCTTAATATCTATTCAAAATAGTAGTGAAGTGCCTTCCTTCTCACTAGATTTATCGAAAGCACCTAGTGGAACTAAGGTTTATAATGAGTCTGGTAGTGAACTTACTAGTTTAACGGATATTCCTAGTAATGTTAGATTTTATTTAATCGTTCCTATTGATAATCCTGATAATTATGCATTTGATTTTAACATTACCGCAACTGCCGGTTATACATATTATAATGGATATAAGTATACTAATGGTGCAAAACAGCCTGTCGTTTTAGTAACAAACGATACCAAATCAATAACAGCAGCATTAAAAATAGAGGGAAGTCATGTGGAAGATACGGCAAGCTCTATTTCAAAAGTAATGTATATTACAGGTTTATTTATCTTACTATGTGGAGTTGGAATAATCTATGCAAATGTCAAGCCAAAAAAACAAGAAATTTAAGATGAAATTAAAAAAAAGTCATATATGTTTATTTGGCTTTTTGCTTATTATTTTAGGAGGAATCTTACTTTCTTATAATCATATCCTTAAGTTAAAAAGAGAAGTGTTTTCCAATATGCAGTTATCCTTTATGGAAGATAATGATATCGAAGAATCTATTGAATATGTTCCTAATGTGGAGGAAGTAAAGAAAGATACTCCACCTCCAAATGAAGTAAAATCAGATTCTCCTCCTGTGAAAGAAAAAAAAGTAGATTATAGCAAATATTTGGGAGTACTAGAAATTCCTAGGATTGGGTTAAAAAGAGGATTCTATGGAACCGATTCAAGATACAATAATATCAGTTATAATGTCAGTGTTGTTGGTGGTTCTTCTATGCCAGACGTTCCTGGAGGCAATCTGATTTTAATTGCTCATTCGGGGGATGCCTACATTTCTTTTTTTGCCTATTTATATCGCCTAAATATTGGCAATGAGGCTTATGTAACTTATCATGGTAATGTCTATCGATATCGTTTAGTTAATATCTATAATGTACCTAAAAATGGAACGGTAAAGATAAATAGAAATCCCGATAAAACAACCCTTACACTAATTACTTGTACCAAAGATAGCGATACGGAACAAACTGTTTATATTTTAGAACAAGAATAAAAGGAGGTAATAGAGTTGGAATTAACAATATTTGATAAATTAGGCTATATCTTTAAGTATATTACATCCTCATTTTTAGGAATCGAAATTTTTATCTTAAGTGTACTTCTATTTTTATTTACGGTTTTAAATATTAAGAAAAATAACAAAATAGTAAAGATAGCATCTTCTATTCTATGTCTTGGATTTCTAATAGGGATTGCTATTTCTTATCATAGTTATGCCTTATATTGTATTGACAGTTTTATTAAGGTATTTTTAAGTTATCTTTATTTTCCATCTATGGTTACCTACTTCTTTATGATGATGATTACAACAGGAGCTCTTATTGTTACGATATTATCCAATAAAATGTCTAAATCCAAAAGAATTATCAATTCTATCGCTTTATCTATTCTATATCTATGTTTTATGTGTGTAGCAGCATTAGCTATTTCAAACCATCTTGATTTATCTGTAGCGAAAGAATTATACCAAAATGATACTTTACTGGCCTTTATTCAAATCAGCAATTTAATCTTTTCTTTTTGGGTAGAGTATACCTGTCTTTACTATTTGTATAAGTTTTTAGAATATAAATTAGATAAAAAGTCATCTTAATAATAGGTGATTTTTTATGTTAATTCGACTTGGCTATGCATGTGTTGCAGAAACACTCAATCATGTTACTTCCTCTAGTACTTATACTTATACTAATTTTTTGAAGGAACACGATTATGAGAAACTAGATTGTGTTATTCAATCAAACTTAGAAGACCTTGAAAAAATACTTCTTTATAATCAAAAAAATAATATTCACTTTTATAGATTGTCCTCTAAGATTATTCCTTTAGCTACCAAAGAAGAAGTAGAGTTTGATTATATAAAAAAATACCAAACTTATTATATGAAAATTGCTCAAATTATTAAGGAAAGTAAGATGAGAGTGGATTTTCATCCTGATCAATTCTGTGTTTTAAATAGTACTAAAAAAGAAGTTGTTGAAAGTACCATTCATTCTTTAGAATATCACTATCAAATATTAGAGGCCTTAAAAATAAAAGATAAAGTTCTAATATTACATATTGGAAGTAATGCTTTTGGAAAAAGTAATTCTTTAAAAAGACTTATTCATAATTTTAATCGTTTACCTGATTATTTAAAGAAATGTATTGCAATTGAAAATGATGATAAAGTATTTACTGTTAAGGATTGTTTATATTTAAACCAAGTATTAGATATTCCAATTGTTTTAGATTATCATCACTATCTATGTAATCATGAGGATGATGATAATTTGTTTTGTTACATAGATGAGATATTTAAAACATGGAAAGATAGGACTCCTAAAATACATTTTTCTTCTCCCAAAAGTAAAATAAAGAAAGAGTTTCGCTCTCATCATGATTATATTGATGTGGATTCTTTTCTTGATTTTTTGAATCATTTACAAAAAAATAGCTCTATTAAGAATTTGGATATTATGATTGAGGCAAAGAAAAAGGACGAAGCCTTGTTTCGATTAGTCAGAAATTTAAAGTATGCTTCTTCCTATCTTTTTATGGATGAGACTAGTTTTGATATTTCGGTTCAATAAATTTTGCATAATATTCTTCAAAGGTGATATTATGTTCATGAATATAAGTTGCGATTTTAACTCCAACATAACGGTAATGCCATGATTCATACTGATATCCTGTGATATGTTCTTTTCCCTTAGGAAACCGTAAAATAAATCCATATTTATGAGCATTTTCTTGCATCCATTGAAAAGATTCTGATGTTTCAAAGTTAGTGTAGTCTATTTTTCCATCGTATACATCGACACATAACCCTGTTTGATGTTCTGAAAATCCAGCTCTGGCAGAATAGGTATCAGCAGCTTCCACACCATCATTTGCCACATATCTTTTATATAGATTTGTTTGATAATCATAGCTTCGATAACTAGACATTGCTAGAACGGGATGATTTTCTTCCTTTGCTTTTTGAGCCATTTTTATAAACGCATCTTTTGCAACATCTACAAGCATCATACCACTTCTAGCATAGATGGTTGGAATTTCTTCCAGATTTTCTGGTATATAATCTTCTCCTAAGCTTAAATATTTATTAACTAAAATATACTCTTTATTTAGGAATGGCGTTTCTTTCGTATTCGTATAAAAACTATTATCGAGATTTAAATTTACTCTTATTATGATATCTTCTATTTTTAAGTTGGTATTTTTTTTCTGATAATTGATATATCTTTCTAAATTATTAGAGTAACAATAATTAAGTTTTTTACATTTCCTCTTTAGTTTTTCTTCTATTGTCAATTTTTGCACTCCACCCTTTTTTTGGTTCTTATTTATTTTATTTGATAATAAAAGTGTTAATAATATTAATAGGATAATCGACAATAACATCAGTGTAATTTTTACGCTTTTTTTTAATTTCATTTATTCCTCACCTACTTCTATCATAGCATTAAATCCTCGATTTATGTATATTTTTTAATAGTATAACATAAGAAAAAATAGGAGGAAAATATGAAGAAGTTAATTTGTTTACTATTAGTATTTGGAATGTTATTTCCATATTATGTTTATGCAGAAGAGCAACAACAAGAGCAAGTTCAACAACAAGAACAAAGTGAGAACCAGAAACAGGAACAAAATCAAACTACAGAGGGAACTGATAATACAAAGAGTATGGAAGAGTTAATCGCAAATGCAAAAGCTGGAGTATTAATGGAACAGTCGACTGGAGAAATTATTTATAAAAAGAATATGGATGAACAACTAGCCGTAGCTTCTATGACGAAAATGGTAGCTCAAACCATTATTTTAGAACATATCGAAAGTGGCAAAATCAAGTGGGAAGATGTTGTTACAGTTAGTAAAAATGCTGCTGGTATGGGAGGCTCACAGATTTATTTAACAGAGGGAGAAAAAATGAGTGTAAAGGACCTCTTTAAAGGAATCTCCATGGCCAGTGGAAATGATGCTACTCTTGCTATGGCAGAATATATCGCAGGAACAGAGCAAAAGTTCGTAGAATTAATGAATCAAAAAGTAAAGGAATTAGGTCTTAAAAATACGGTTTTCAAAAATTGTACAGGGCTAGATGAAGAAGGTCATGTATCTAGTGCCTATGATATGGCTATTATTGCTAGAAATTTATTAATGCATGAGAAAATTTTAGATTTCTCATCGGTATATGAAGATTATTTAAGACAAAATACAGAAAATCAATTTTGGCTTGTAAATACCAATAAACTTGTCAGGTTTTATGATGGAGCAGACGGTTTAAAAACGGGGCATACTGATGCTGCTGGATACTGTTTAGCAGCTACTGCCAAGAAAGATAATATGCGTTTAATTGCAATTGTTTTAGGTGAAGAAAATAGTAAGGTCAGAAATAGTGAAGCAATGTCCTTACTGGATTATGGATTTAATACCAAAAAAATTGCTATTTTAAAGAAAAAAAGTGATGTGGTAAAAGAGATTAAATTTGATAAAGGAGATAAGGATAAAATAAAGATTAGTCCAAAGTATGATGTGGGAATACTTCAAGATAAAACAACGAATAAACATGAATATACTTATGATATCAAATTGAATGAATTAACATTACCAATAAAAGTAGGCGATAAACTAGGTACTATTACAGTAAAAGAAAAAAATAAAAAATTAAATGAAGTCGATTTAGTATCTAGGACAAATATTAAAAAATTGAGTTATATGGAATTATTAATTGAAAATATAAAAAATAGTATCATGGGAATTGTGATATAAAAAATCTTCATCTTTTTACAAGATGTTCTATGAGCAATAGAATTATAAGTAATTGGATGAAGTTTTTTATTTTGGAATAGAAATTTCAGTATTAGTATTTTTTATCCATCTGTAGTATAATATAACTAACGAAAGGAGAGTGTCTAGTCATGAGGAAATATTCTTTTATGAATAAAAATAAAAAGGTATTTGATTTTTCAGTGGATGAAGATACCTCTGCTATTATGAATATCGACTTTTCTGGTAATTTAGAATATGCACCCTATATATTACATAAGATAAAAGACGAGAAAGAAATGAGAAGATTATTTACAAACTGGTTAAATGAAAGATACCAAATAAATAGTCCATGGTATAAAAGAAATCAGAGATATGATGCCTTAGAAATAACTTCAAATAAGTTATTATATTCTTATGGTTTTAATTTATCAGATCAATATTTTATAAAACCTTATCAATCAAATATATCTTGGGAAAAAAAGAATTTTTTTGAAAATGATTTTAAACAAGCAACTTTCCTTTCATTAACTTCTTTAGAAAGAAATTATGATTATAGTGATATTGATACTTTATATAGTCCAGATGTTACAACAGGAGGAGAGCTTTTTAAGTATTGGAGTATCAATAAGGAACATAAGAGAATATTACACAAAGGTTGTAATACATTTAAGATGACAGAACCAATTAATGAGTATATGGCTGCCAAAGTATGTGAAATTTTAAAATTAGATCATGTCCATTATACGATTTCAAAATCAAATGATTTAAAGAAGACCTCTCTTTTTTCAGAATGTGAGACTTTTATTAATCCAAATACGGAGCTAATACCAACTATTGAACTAGTACATTTTAGAAAGGAAGGTTCTTTTGAAGAAAGATCTAACCAATATATACAATTTTTGAAAAAAGAGGGAATAGTTGATGCAAAGAATAAGATAAAAAAGATGTTTATTTTAGATGTTATTATGTCAAATCATGATAGACATTTGAAAAATTCTGGAGTGATTAGAGAGGTAGAAACATTAAAGTTTTTAGATGTGGCTCCTATCTTTGATACTGGTAGGTCTTTATTGACTTATCGTCCTGATACGAATTTAGATTATGATAACGAATTATCAGAAATGGGGATAAATGATTTATCGCATAGAAGAGTATTAGAATATTGTAGTGATATTTCAATATCTAGTGATCAAATTCATCAATTATTATTATTGAAAGAGGAATATAAAGAATTGTTGCTAAAATACAGAGATTTTATTAATGTAAAGAGCGAGGAAGAAATGGATGCTATTTGTTCCAAATTAGAAAAGAATATTCATGAAGTACAAGAAATAATTTGTAATGGAGATAACAGTAATGGTAAATATACATATAAAAGGATTGATGAGCAAGAGGATAAAGAGGTTCGTAAGTTAATTCATCTGGTATTTCAAAATCTAAAAAGAGATGATTTTTTGATTCCTTGGACGGAAGAGCAAATGAATCGTTTTTATGATACGGATTATTCCATTTTATTTGGTGCCTATGATAATGATAAAGATAAATTAATAGGGATTAGTCAAATATTTAGTCCAAAAGAAATTGAAGAAGAATATTATCATATTTTAAATATTTCCAAAGAGAAAAAGATTTATGAATTAGGAGGTTTCCTAGTATTACCAGAGTATCGAAATAAAAAGGTGATGACAGAATTAGCAAAATTTACTATGAATTATTTTGAAAATTTAGAATATGATGGTATTATTTCAACTGTACATCCTGAAAATGAAGCTAGTAATAAAATTGTTCAAAAACTTGGGTTTCAACGATATACTTCTTTAACAACGCAAAGTGGATTTTTAAGATTCTTATATTGGAAGGAAAAAGAAACGAAAAAGGAGACTGATTAGATGGTAATAGGAATTGATATTGATGATACACTAACAAATACATCTGAACTTTTACTAGCATATGCTCAAAAATATGATTATGAGGTTTTAAAGAGGAGGTTGCCCCTTGATAAAAATAAGGCTTATACCATAATTAATGGAGGTTCTTTAGAAGCAGGCATGAACTGGAGTGCAAAGCAAGCAAGTGATTTTAAAGATTTATATCATTCTCTTGTGTTGGAAAACGCTCCTATGAAACCTTTCGCAAAAGAAGTAATTGACAAACTAATAGAAGAAGGAAATCAAATTATATTTGTTACTGCTAGAAATAATAAAGGAGATAGAATTAGCAACTCTTATCAAATCAGTAAAAAACTTTTGGATAAAAATAATATAAAATATCATAAATTGATAACAGAATGTAGCGACAAATTATCTGTATGTCTTGAAAACAAGATAGATTTGTTTATTGATGATAAAATAGAAACTTGTCTAGAGTTAAATAGTGGAAAAATTAATACTTTCTTAATGAATACACCTTTTAATAATCCATTAGATGAAAAAAATATAGTAAGGGTATTTTCTTGGATAGATTTGTATCATAAAGTGTGGGAGTTGAAAGAAGAGGCATAAAACTTGTGATAGAAGAATGTTTTTTTCCAAAAGTCCAGTTTTAAGTGGAAATTTAGAAATTACAACAGGTGGCTCAATTCTAAAAGTAAATACAACCTTTATTAGATAGGGATTGCGTTTAGAAAAAAATTTCAACATTACGACGTGTGACCGTAAATAGTAACGAGAAAATATTGCTTTTTTAGAATAAATGTAATACAATAGTACCAATTTTTTGAGGGGGATTATTTAATATCTGATGCATACAAGGGGAAAAAGGAAATGTTAAAAATAAGAAGTATAAATAAGAACTTTTTTATAAAGTATAAAAATATGATACTATTCAATGGTTTATTAGCAATGGGTTCTATAGGATGTTTTGCAGCATATAAAGAATCTGATTCTCAAAATTTGTTTTATACGGCTTCTGCTTTAAAAGATATTACAGATAGTTGTATTACTGATGGTCCACAAGGTATCGATAGAATTGTATGGAGTAAGGAGTGGAAAAAGGAACAAGCTGAAATTTTTAGTATGGAACTTTCTCCATCAGATAGATGGAAGATAAGGGTTTTTAGAAATAATATTCTATCTAATTATTACCGAATTGAACAAGAAAATTTAAAAAAGTATCCTAATGGATACACTGAATGGGAGAAAATACCAGATAATAATCTAATTACAGTAGTACGTCAAAATCTTCCAGAAGAAATGCAATATAATCAGGCATTAAAAATTAGATTTGGTAGATATGATAAAAAAGCAAATAAAGTTTTGGAAGAAAACGCAGAGTATTTTGAATATTCTGAATTTAACGAGGAAGAGGTAAATTCTTTTAATCAATCACGAAGGAGAATTGAGCTTGTTGCTGATTGTTTAGTAAAAGAAACGGATACAGACATAAACAAATTAAAAAAGATATATGATTATTTGATAGACCATACAGAATATCGATGGGATCCCGAGGAAAAAGAAATTACTTCACTTACCGTTTTTGGTAAATACTATATGGATTGTGGCGGTTATACAGATTTTATGAATATAGCATTGAACCATGTTGGAATAGAAAGTTTTACTGTGCTTGATGATACACATGGTCATGTTTGGAATATAGTTAATATTGATGGAAAATACTATCATTTAGATGCCACTTACAGTGATACAAGTAGCTGGGAAAATACTTCAAAGTATCGTTATTTTTTAGTTTCTGATTCTTATATGCTTGCGGATCATCGTTATTTTGTAGCAGAAAAAGAAGTAAAGTGCAATGAAACATACGATTTGACAGGCTTTGTATCCAATCAAGATGTAACTTGCCGAAGACAAAAAGGAGAGAAAAAGTCTTCTTCTAATGGAAATTTATTAGGAGATGTCAGTACTGGTGCTTATCAATTAACTTTTCGTTCTAAATAATAAATAGAATATAGGATGAATAAAATATTTTAGAGAAGATTAGGCAAATATATAAATATAGTTTTTCATTCTTGAAGTCATATGATATAATATCCATATCTTGGGGTGATGAAATGAAAAAAAGTGTGATGATATATAATCCTTATAGTGGGAAAATAAAGAAAAAAGAAATGTTACAAACCTTTTATGATATCTTAAGAAAATATGATTATGAGTTAGAAGTTCTTTATACTAGTAAGAAAAAGGATGCTACTGAGATTGTAAAAAATCTTTCAGATGATATTGATTTAGTGATTAGTGCTGGTGGTGATGGCACATTAAATGAAGTAGTGAGTGGGAATTTACAAAGAAAAAAGAGATTAACGCTTGCCAATCTTCCAATGGGTACTACCAATGATGTAGGTAATATGTATGGTTATACGAAAAACTATGTTAAAAATTTAGAACTTTTATTACAAGGTGTTCAAAAAAATGTAGATGTTTGTTTTATTAATGATACCCCATTTGTTTATGTGGCTTGTTTGGGTGATTATATTGATATGGCCTATAATACTCCTAGAAATTTAAAAAAGAAATATGGCAAAATTGCTTATATTATGTATGGATTAAAACAACTAAAACATAAAATTAATTCTTATGATATTCGGTATACAATTGACCATAAGACTTATGAAGGAAAATACTCTTTCTTTTTTATCACCAATGCAAGTAGAGTGGCAGGAGTTGATGATATTTATTATGACGTTAAATTGGATGATAATATGTTTGAAGTTGCCTTTTGTCATGTAAAAAGTAAAGCAGAAATGATGAAGATGTTTTTGTTGCTTACCAATATGGATGCGAAAGAAGTTCCAGGTATTACTTATTATCAAACGGATAACTTAGAAATCGAATTTTTACAGTCTCCTAAAGTATCTTGGTGTATTGATGGTGAAGAATATAAAAGTTATCGTAAAAAGTTTTCGTTTCGAATTGATAAACATACCAAGATGATGTTACCAAAAGAAAATATTGTAAAATTATTTCAAAAAGAAAAGGAAGAAAATAAGTAGAAGACTATAATAAGATAGAGAATAAAAAAATTCTCTTTTTTTGTCGAATGAAAGTTTTGACAGATTCTGTCGAATTGCAACAAAAAAATTTTTAATCCGTTATACTGTAATAAACTGAGGTGATAATATGTTAGAGATAAATAAAGAAGTAAGAAAAGGTATTTTATTCCTTGAACTAGAAGGGAATATTGATCAACAAACATTTACTACCTTAGGGAAGGAAATAAATTATCTATTATATAGACAAGGAATTTCTAATTTTGTTTTTGATTTCACTTATATTTCGAAAGTAGAAGAAGGAATATTTTCTAAAATTCAAAGTAAATTGGTAGAAATATTTTTAAATTGTGGAAAGGTGGTTGTATGTGGTATGTCTGATGGAAATAAGAGAAAAATTGGTTTTACAAAAGATCGATTATTTTATGTAAATGAAAAAATAGAAGCATTTGAATATTTGAGTTTATAGATATGTTAGACCAAGTACTAGAGAATGAAGGTTTAGTTTATAGTATTATTAATAAATATCATGGATATTATGATAAAGAAGATTTATATCAGGTAGGAATAATAGGACTAATAGATGCTTCTAAAAAATTCGATAGTAGTATGGGTGTTAAATTTTCAACCTATGCCTATAAATATATTTTAGGTGAAGTTACCAAATATATGAGGGAAAATGTAGGGTTAAGAGTTAGTAGAGATGTTTTAAAATTAAAACAGTCTATCAATAATACAAGGGATTTATTAAGACAAAAGTTATCAAGGGAGCCAACGATAGAAGAATTGTCAGTCTTCTTAGAAATTGATGATAAGAAAATACAAGAAATTGATAGTATTACACAGGATGTTCAAAGTTTGGATTTCTGTTACCAAGAGGAAAGTGATAACTTATATAATTCAGTAAAAGTAGAAGAGCAAGAATATAATCCAAATATTTTAGATTTAAAAAGTGAAATTGAAAAATTAGATCCTTTAGAGAAACAGATAATTTATTCAAGATATTATAATGACTTAACACAAAGCGAAACATCAAAAGAATTAGGAATTAGTCAAGTGCAGGTTTCTCGGAAAGAGACGAAGATACTAGAAAAGTTAAAAACAAGGTTATAGTCATAGGATGCTTAAAATATTTATATATTTTAGGTATTTTTTTGTATGAATTAAAAAAATATGGACATAGTAAAAATGGTGATACTATGGAAAATAAAAAATATCAGAGAGTAGTAGATAATAATAAAGCTCCAGAACAGCGAGGAAGGAATGCACTGATTGCTTTCTTAGTAGGTGGACTAGTAGGAATGTTGGGAGAAGGGATTATACAACTTTTGTGTTATTATTTTAAGATTTCTAGAAATGAGGCATCTACTTATATGAGTGTTATCTTAATCTTTATTGCTTCTTTATGTACGGCATTGGGATTTTTTGATAAATTAGTTACCAAATTTAAGTGTGGACTTCTAATTCCGATTACTGGTTTTGCCCATTCGATGACTTCTGCCATTTTAGATTACAAAAAGGAAGGTCCTATTAGTGGATTTGGTTCTAATATGTTTAAATTAGCAGGTTCTGTTATTTTATATGGAGTTGTTTCCGCTTGGTTCTTTGGACTGATTCGGTATTTAATAGGAGGTAGCATATGACATTTAAATATAAGAATGTATATATAAAGGATACAGCAACAGTAGCAGGTCCTTATGAAAAAGATGGACCATTAGGTAGTTATTTTGATAAAACCTATAAAGACTTATACTTTGGTATGGATTCTTTTGAACTAGCAGAACAGAAGTTAGTAGAGGAAAGTATTCAGATTCTCCTTAAAAAAACACAGGGAAAAAAAGAGCAAATTGATTTGACAATTGGTGGAGATTTATCGAATCAAATAACGGCTACTACTTTTGGAAGTAAGGATTTAAAAACGGCTTATTTTGGAGTTTATGATGCTTGTGCAACTAGTGTTGAAGAATTAATTATTGCAAGTAGTTTAATTGATAGTAAAAGAATAAAAAATGCACTATGTGTTACTTCTTCACACAATATGACAAGTGAAAAACAATTTCGAAATCCAACAGAGTATGGTGCTCCAAAGCCACATGGTGCGACTTTTACGGCAACTGGTGCTGCCTCCATACTATTAACAGAAGAAAAGACACCAATAAAAGTCGAATCTTCTACCATAGGAACTTTGATTGATTATAATCAGAGTGATCCGAATAATATGGGAGGTGCGATGAGTGGAGCTGCTGCTTTCACTATAAATAAACATCTAAAAGATACAAAACGCGATCCTAGTTATTATGACTTAATACTAACAGGGGATTTAGGAAAATATGGAAAGAATATCTTAACTACCTATCTTCAAGAAGAATATAAAATTGATATTGCCAAAAATTATAACGACTGTGGAGTAATGCTATATAATTTGGATGCACAAGAAGAATGCTTAGCAGGTGGTAGTGGTCCAGTATGTAGTGCTCTTGTGAATTACTCTTACATAATGGAAAGACTTAAGAAAAAGGAGTTAAAGAGGGTACTTTTAGTAGCAACAGGTGCGATGTATTCGCCAACTACTCTTTTTCAAGGTCAAAATATATTAAGTATTGCACATGCAATTAGTTTGGAGGCGGTATAATGTTACTTTTAAATTCATTCTTATTTTGTGGAATTGTTTGTCTTATTTCTCAACTAATATTAGATAATACAAAGTTAACTCCAGGACATATTACTAGTATGCTTGTTGTATTAGGTGCCTTTCTAGACTGTTTTAGTTTTTATGATAAAATTATTGTAAAAGTAGGTGGTGGAGCACTTGTTCCTATTACTAGTTTTGGACATTCTTTGATTCATGGTGCTTTAGCAGAAGCCAATAGTATGGGAATTATGGGAATTGTCGCAGGAATGTTTGACTTAACCGCAGCAGGTATTACCTCAGCTATTATCTTTTCCTTTCTATTTGCACTTATCTTCAAACCTAAAAATTAAGAAAGCATCTTTACGTTTTTTGTAAAAGTTTGGAATCCATATTTGGAAATCTTTCTAAAAGTAAGAAAATAGAAAGATTTTTTTCTATGTAACTAGAATTTTTATGATTTACAAAGGGCACTTCATCATTTATGAAAAATTATAATTTCTTTTTTTTCTTTCGTATTATATAATGATAAAAAAGGATGTGTCGTTATGATTAAAAAAGCATACCAAAAGAAAATTTTGATAAAAAGGAAGATATATCTACTTGTATTTACCTTCTTTTTTCTTTTTACTCAGATAATAGGGTATCATTGTTCTAGATTTGGTTCTTCTAAATTATTAGATATCAAGACTTATCTATTTGTATTATTAGTTCCTATTTTTTATATTCTATTTAAAATTTTATTTAATCTATCTTACAAAGATAAAAATAGTTTCCAGAATATATCAGGGAAAAAGATGTTTTTTCTATCCTTTTTTCTTATCTTTCTTGCTTGGGTACCAATTATCATCAGTTTTTATCCGAATAACTTTGCTTTTGATGCTAGTACACAAGTACGAATGGTAATCTATGATAGCATTAGTACTTATCATCCCGTCATTCATACTATTTTTCTAGGAGGTCTTCTAAAATTATCTTCTCTTCTTTTTGGTAATTATACCATAGGTAATTTTCTTTATGGTCTTATTCAAGCACTTCTTATGGATTTTATTTTCTCTTATTTTATTTCTTTTTTAACAAAAGAAAAGGCACCGAAATGGTTAATGATTTTCTCTATGTTAATCTTCATGTTTTTACCAACACACAGTGTACTTGCTATCTCTACTACAAAAGATGTCATTTTTTCGGGTATTATTTTATTATTAGTCATTCAATTTTATTACTTAGTTACTAATAAGTATTATTTTGAATCAAAGAAAAATGTAATTTTTGTAATTTTTCTATTGTTTTTTGCTTTAATATTTCGGAATAATATGGTGTATGCTCTTATCTTATTTTTTATCCCTTGTATAATTCTTTTGAAAAATAACTGGAAGAAAATAATCATTCTCTTTTTTATACCATTATTATTATATGGGGCGTATCATTTTTCTTTAACAAAAGTACTGCATATTGAGAAAGGACCGAAAGTGGAGGCTTTTAGTGTGATTATACAACAATTAGCTAGGGTATATAATATGGAAAAACTAACAAAAGAGGAATCCTCTATGATATCTAAATTATATAAAAATGATTCTTTAAAACGTTATAATCCCCAAATATCAGATCCTGTAAAAAGTGAATTTGATAGTCATGTTTTCTTTTCTGATAGTATTCATTATGCTCAATTATACGTTAAGTTAGGTCTCAAATATCCTATCACTTATCTTGATTCTTTCTTGATGAATAATTATGGTTATTTTTATTTTTTTGATAAACTTCCTATTGAGGGAACAAAAACTTATATTTGGACAAATTGTATGAGTGGCGATAAGGATTTTTCTTGTAAAAATAATTGCAATGATAACTTTCTTTATCATCTATATGATAATTTATTAGAAAAGGCTACTTATCAAAAAGTACCAATACTTCATATTTTAATGAATATAGGATTTCATGTATTTATGATGTTTTTTACCATAGCCTTACTAATATATCGTAAAACATATCAACTGTGTTTACCTCTTTCTTTACTGTTATCCTTATTTATAACTAATTTGCTTGGACCAGTTGCGTTAATGAGATATGTTTATCCTATCTTTGTTTGTTTCCCATTTATGTTATTCATAATTCATAAGACATGGTCTAATAAAAGGGAAAAGATTTAAATTTTCTATCAACTAAAAAATTGGGAGACTATCCAATTTTAAAAGTTCTTATTTCTGTTATATTTCATAGCTTCTTTAGGAAAATCTTCTTTTCCTTTTACTAAAGTTTTTTGTTGTTTTTGATGGTATAATTCGTTAGCAAAGCCTTTAATTGTGGCTACTATTTCATTAGCAGTGTCTTTACTAATCAAGTATTTTTCACAATCTTCATCGGAGATAGCCACTTCCATCATATGGAATTCAAAGAAAATATCACCTAAATCTTTTCCTTCTTTTCTTTTTTGGATAACAAAAGGATGTTCTGTTAAGTTTTTGATAATGTTAGGATTGTCCATGTCAATATCTTGTTCACTTTGATATTTTATAAAGGTAGAAGCAGAATGCACTTTATCTATCATATGTACCACTTTTGATTCGATGTCGACTTTATTTTCGTAATTATATAATATTTCATTTAGATTTAATACCTCACCAAATTTATCAGCCAAGTAATCAATGGCAATTTTGGTTACTCTCTCTATTTCTTCTTTTGAAACTCCTTCAAATTTTGTAATATCTCCTGTAATAGCTTCAGGGAGATCATGGCATAGAATATAGTCATTTATTTTATGAAAATCTAGGCTATTAGGAAGTCGCTTTTGTAAGATTCTGGCGATTAATAATAAATCAAAGATATGATTTTTGACATCTTCTAATCTTTTTCGATTGATACACCATAATTGTGGTCCTGTTCTTATGGTATCTCCTAAAATATCAAAAACCATAAATAATTTTACTTCACTACTATAGTTATAGGGCATCTTAACACCTTCTTATATTCTAAATAAATATTCTGATAGAGCTTCATAGCATTCATCTCTATTGACTAATAGATTTTTTTCTCTCATGTCGTTTAGTTCTGATATATTTACAAATCTAATAGCCTGCACTTCACTAGATTGGAATTTAATGTTTTTTTCATTTAATCCACTTTGTCTTAGAATAAAGAAATCATAAAATTGTCTATCATAATGATCTTCATTTACTTTTTCTTCTTTTCGATAAGAAAACATAAAACGAAAATCTTTTACATCGACACTATAACCTAGACTTACACTAACTTCTTCGCTAATTTCTCTAGTGGCTGCTGCTAAAGAATCTTGCCCTGCGGATAAATGTCCAGTAACTGAAATATCCCACATACCAGGATTCTTATCTTTGTCATCACTTCGTTGTTGAATTAAAATTTCATTTTTCTCGTTTATAATGGCAACTACAATAATTCGATGCCAAAGTCCATTTTTATGAACTTCTTTCCTTGTTAGAACTTTTCCAGTTTTAATACCATTTTCATCTAATACATCAATTAATTCTTCTTTCATAAGTTCTCATCTAATCAATCTTAAGGAAATGTCATTTAAAGAGATTGATTTTGCCTCCTTTTTGTTTTTATAATTCATAAGTTTAAAATAATTTATTGACATGTCTTTATTATACAAGGTTTTCCTTTAAATTAAAATAGTAATTTCATATATTTTCTGTTGCTGATTAAAAACAAGGTAAGGATACTATCTTATAAAAATTTCATTTCTTTGAATCATAAGAAGAATTATCCACTTTATTATTAACAAATACTATATATCTTCAATTTTTTAGGGCAATCGCAAGAAACTAGGAGTAGTGATTAAATAAGGAGAAAAGTAAGTT
>CAJUIY010000020.1 GCA_910586865.1 uncultured Bacilli bacterium | reverse complement strand
TTTTCGAGACATTTTCTAAAGTTAATACTTAAGACATTATCATAAATTAATCATAGTGTCGAGATGTCCTGCTTAATTTGTAGTTGACATTTTTCTTTTTTCTAGGATATAATTTTATTGATAATTATTATCATTAGAGGAAAAGATGAAATATAGAAATACCAAGCAGAAACAATCTATCTTCATATTATTCGTACTGCAAAAAAGGTAGAAAATGGTATGATATTTTTGATGATGATGATTTGAATTTGTAAGTAAGATAGAAAAAGATAAGTAGAAGATATTCCTATTTTATTGGAAGGAGTTTGTGAGGATTGTATCAATGAAGAAGTATGAAAATCGAAAAAAAATAGAAGGTGCGATTCCTATTTCAAAGGAGAATCCTGCCATTTTAAGAATTGAAGAGAAATGTATTCATTGTGGTTTGTGCTCTAAAATCTGCCAAGATAAAGTTGGTGTAAGATATAATCCAAAAAAAGCAAGAGACGCAGTATGTATTCATTGTGGACAATGTCTTTTGAATTGCCCTGTTGGAGCCATTGTACCAAAGTATTGTTATAAAAAGGTTCTAAACTATATCAAAGATACAGAAAAAATAGTGATTGGTTTTACTTCTCCTGCTGTTAGGGTATCCTTAGGAGATGAATTTGATTTCGAAATAGGAAAAAATTTGGAGACGAAAATGGTAGCAGCTTTAAAGGAAATTGGATTTGATTACGTTTTTGATACTTCCTTTGGTGCTGATTTAACTATTATGGAAGAAGCAAATGAAATGCTAAAAAGAAAAAAAGAAAAAAGAAATTTACCACAATTTACTAGTTGCTGTCCTTCTTGGGTGCGATTTTTAGAGATTTATTATCCAACATTAATTCCTCATTTATCTACTTGTAAAAGTCCTATCAGTATGCAGGGAAAAATCATCAAAACCTATTTTAGCAGTATGTATTCTATGAAAGAGGAAGATATCATTACTGTTGCGATTACTCCATGTACAGCGAAGAAGGCGGAAATCAAAAGAGAAGAATTAACAGGTACAGATTATGTTATTACAACAACTGAACTAGCAATGATGATTCGAGAAGAAGAGATTGACTTAAGAAGTTTGCAAGAGAAGGAATTTGATAAGCTAATGGAACGAGGTAGTGCTTCTGGTATTCAGTTTGGATTTTCAGGTGGCGTAATGGAGGCTGCCCTACGTTATCTGTATTACTTAATCGAAAAGAAAAAAGCGAAAAAAGATTTTATAGAGTATCAAGAAATAGAAGGCTATGATGGAGTCTTGGAAGCAGAAGTTGAAATAGGAAAAGAAAAATTTAAAGTCTTAGTTTGTAGTGGTATGAAAAACATTTCAGAATGGATTGAAAATGGTAATTATCAAAAGTATGATTTTATTGAAGTAATGAACTGTCCTGGTGGTTGTGTTGGAGGCGGAGGACAACCTCTAAAAACAATCTCCAAACAAAAGGAAGCAGTTGCTCTTAGAAAAAAAGGGTTAGAAGAGGAGGGAGATTTCTTAGGAAATAGTTGTTGCTCTGATAATCCAGATATTATGGATCTTTATCGTAGTTATTTGAAAGAACCATTAGGAGAGAAATCAATGGAACTATTACATACAAAATACCAAGATAAAAGTGGTATATTAGGGGAGTAATCTCTTTTAATATAAATATAAAATAAACGAGGAGGAAGTAAAATTATGGAATTAAAAGGAAGTAAAACAGAAAAAAATTTAATGACTGCTTTTGCAGGAGAATCACAAGCAAGGAATAAATATACTTTTTACGCAAGTAAAGCAAAAAAAGATGGTTATGAACAATTAGCGGCTATTTTTGAAGAAACAGCCAATAATGAAAAGGAACATGCTAAACTTTGGTTTAAAGAATTACATGGTGGAGAAATTCCAACTACAACGATTAATCTTGAAGATGCTGCTGCAGGCGAAAAATTCGAATGGACTGAAATGTACAAAGAATTTGCAGAAACAGCAAAAGAAGAAGGGTTTACTCGTCTTGCTATGTTGTTTGAAAAAGTGGGCTCTATTGAAAAGGAACATGAAGAAAGATATTTAAGATTACTTCAAAATATTAAAGATGATAGAGTATTCAAAAAAGATGGCAACAAGATTTGGGTATGTCGTAATTGTGGATATGTTTACGAAGGAACAGAAGCTCTTGCGGTTTGTCCAGTTTGTGCTCATCCACAAAGCTTTATGGAAGTAAAAGCGGATAATTATGAATAATTGATAAGCAAAGAAGTTTTTTCCGAGTAGTAAGAGTAAACTTCTTTTTTTTTGTCAACAGAAAATAAAAAAACAAAATTCTATTTTACTTCTATCATTTTTTTGTTATAATAAAAAAAAGAAAGTAGGTAATAACATGAAAGATAATGTGTCAAAATCAAATCTAAAAAAAATATCTTTTTTTGCTATCGTAATTATGATTTTATTAATAGGAGGAACGTATGCTTGGTATACGCTTACTTTACATGGAACAAAAACCGTAAAGTTACATGCAGGAAAGCTATCCATAGAACTAGATGAAGAACTATCAGAAGGGATTCATCTTTCTAACACCTATCCCATGACAGATGAGGAAGGGATGGCAACCGAAGAGTATCACTTTACCATTAAAAATGACGGGAATATTCCTAGTAATTATGTTGTTAATCTAATCGATTTAGATATAACAGAGGGAAAAAATAGAATGAGTGATGAAGCCGTTAAGTATAATCTAGCAAAGACGAAATATAATGAAGATAAAACGATAAAGGAAGCTTTGACAAATACCAAAAAATTATTATCTTTAACAGGAGAAAATCCAAATAGAATATTGGATTCTGGGACCTTACAACCCAATGAATATAATGAGTATACGCTAAGGTTATGGATGGACTATAATGCAGGAAACGAAGAACAAGGAGCTATCTTCAAAGCACAAATAGAAGTAAATAGTACACAAATACAAGAATAAAATGGATTTAACCATTTTATTTTTCATTTAACTTGTTATAATGCATATAATTAGTTAGGTGATTTTATTGAAAACAAAAAAAATATTTCAGGTATTTCTTGTCATGGTTTTATGTGCTTTTAGTTTTTTTTATACAGAAAAGGTAGTAGATTTTATAAGAGATAGTGATCCTATTATGAAAAGTATTAAAGAAAAATCATCACATCATGAAGTGAAACCAGTAGATGCAAAAATAGAAAAAAATAAGATTGTTCCTGGTATTAGTGGAAAGAAAGTGAATTATAAAGAAAGTTACAAAAAAATGAAACAATACGGTAAATATAATGAAAGTTTGACTGTTTTCGAAAGTGTAGAGCCAACAATCTCCGTAGAAGATTATTATGATAAATATATTCAAGAGGGTAGTGGTATTCAAAATGATATAAGTCTAGTGTTTGTTGTAAAACAAGGAGATAATATTACAAACATAGTGAATATATTAAATGAAAATGCTGCTTTGTCTACTTTCTTTGTAGATGGTTTATGGCTTGAAAACAATGAATCTCTTGCCACTACGTTAGCAGAGGAAGGACATGAGTTAGAAGTCTTAAATTATAATAATAGTTATGAGGAATTATACTTTAGTAGTAGTCTAAATTTAGTGAATCGTATTACCAATTTAAAGCCAAAGTATTGTTATGCAGAATATGATAATAAAGAAGTACTAGAGTTATGTACAAAGTTAGAACTTCATACGATTATTCCGACAATAAAGACAGGTAATTATCCTTTTAGTGAAATCAAGAAAAAATTATCAAAGGGTGCTATCGCATCACTTCCTATTAATTCTTCAACAGAAATAGAGTTACCAACTATTATTAATTATATAAGACAAAGAGGCTATATTATTCATACCTTAGATAATTTATTGAAGGAAGCTATGGATATGAAATAAAAAAAACATATCTGTTTTCTTCTATTAAGGAATCATTCGATATGTTTTTTATTTAGGAATTTTTTTCGTATGTTATAATTCTTTCTTATAGGTTTCTCTTACTTTTTGAAGTAACTCAGTTGATTGCCATACTTTCTTTTTTACTTTATCATTCTCCTCTTCTGGTAATAATCCAAATTGACATAATTCATTTAACGTTTTTATATTAAATTGTTTAATAGGCTCATTCGTAAATTCAAATAAAGACATAAGCTCTAACATTTCATCTGTAATGGTATCTTTTAGAATAGCATTTGAATTATTACGAACTAATAATTGTAAGGAATATAATTTTTCGGTAAGTTGAATCACTGGAAAAGTTTCACAATCAAAAATGTATCCGTTGATACTTGATCTAGTCATTAAACCGTTTATCCCCTTCAGTGTAGAAGTAGAAATAAAATATTGTTCTTTTTTATTAGAAGATGTTGGCATAGTAAATAATATAGAGTCATGAAAATTTCCATCCAAAAAAGATGATAATGCTTGAGAATAAAGTTTGCTATTTGTAACTGGTTGTTGATCAAATATTTCCAAAGCATTCATAAGTAGTCTTTCGTCCTTTTCCGTGAAGGCATAAGTACCTAATCTTTTTACAGCTTCATGGAAGATATAGGAAGAATCTACCTCTTTTGTGAATGTTATTACTCTTTCTTCTTTAGGTATTTTTTCTAATTCTTTTTTCTTAAAGTCAATTACCTTTTTACCATTAGTATTGAAGTTGTAGACATTAATCGTGTCACCGCTTTGTTCATATAAATGCATGATATCCATTCTTCCCCCCCCTTTTTGATTGATATTATAACAGAAAATCTAAATTTGTCAAGGTAGTGTGTAAACAGTTTCAGGACGAAATAATGAAATTTTTATTGAAATTAATTGACAAAACAAAAAGATTAGGTATATCCTAGTATATATAATATGAGACTATGTGAGGTGTTGAATAGATGGAAGATAAGAAAAAAGTAATTAGTTTAGGAATATTATTAAGTATATTGTTTTTAATTAGTGCCGCCTATGCATGGTTGAAAATTTCCGTAGTAAGTGATGTAGAACATGTCATTCATGCTGGAAAATTAGATTTAGTATTAGATGATGAAGCATCAAATGGAATTAACATGGAAAATGTAGTTCCGACTTCTGATACGAAAGGAAAAGAACAAGATGGTTATCAATTTAAGTTAATCAATCGAGGAACCATTAGTAGCAGATATACACTTTACTTAGATGATTTAAGCTTAGAAGCTGGAGCGAAAAGAATGCCAGACTCTATCATTAAGTATAGTCTAGAAAGAGATGGGGTAGAACTTAGTAGTGGATTACTTCCAAGAATGGGAGTAAATCCAAATAGAATATTAGATACGGGAACGATTAATGGAAAAACCACTTATACCTATCTTTTAAAAGTATGGATGGACCAAGATGCTACCATGGAAAATCAAGGAACTATTTTCTATACCAAGATTAGGGCAGAGGCAGAACAAAGTAATATTCCTGTTAAAAAGAGTGAAATGGAACTAACACCCGAATCAAAAGAAAAAGTACCAATCAAGGATGGAGAAAATCCAAGCGATTATACCTATACCAGTAGTGATTGGAATGTAGTAAAAGTAGATGAAGAGGGAAATATCGAGGTCATAGGACCAGGATATGCCGTGATTACAAAAACAGATCAATATGGAGGAAAAGAAGAAATTACGGTACATGTAACGGTTCCAGTAGAAGCAACGTTTGAAACAAATGATAAGATTGCCTCAATTGGAACGATTACGAATAATACTTGTAATCTAACAGAGAATAATCAAACTACTTGTCAGATTAGTTTACCAACAGTAGAAGTAGTAGATGGTTATGAATTTGTAGGATGGAGTAATGATTCAAACTCTCATGAAGGAAAAAAAGAAAATATAGATATTTCTCTTGATAAAAAAGTATTATATCCAATTGTAAAAGTACCTGGAAAAGAATTAATAGCAAACATAGTAAAACAAGGCGAAGGAGTAGAAGACATAGAAACTGATAGTGTAAGGTGTACTGTAAAAGATACATACAATGATGAAACACTAAATACAAAATGTGAAATAACTTTACCAAATATGATAGCAAAAGAAGGATATGAAATAATAGGATGGAGTACAAATAGTGGGGCAACAACAGGAGTGGCACCAGGAAGTAAGGTAGAAATAACGGGAAATACTACATACTATACCATATATAAAAAGAAGAGTAAGACTCTAACAGCAACCTTCTTATTAAATGGAGCGAAGAGTTTAAATAGATTAGATGCCAGTGAGTTAGAGGCAGGTGGAAAGTTAAAACTAACATGTACAGTTCCAGAATCTTATAGCGGAGGAAACCAAGATACTAGTTGTTCTATTGATGTACCAACGATAGAAGCAAGTGATGCCACACCAAATGTCATAGGTTTTAATGAAGATAAGGATGCTACCAGGAAATCTATTTCGGATACTATTACCATCAGTGAAAATAAAACGTATTATGCTATTACGAAAAGTGATGTGAAAACTTATACAGCCACGTTTTATCGAAACGGGGCAGAATCAGTAGATGGAGATTATAGTGATACAGTAAATTTTAGTTGTAATATAGAATGTACTTATAATGGTCATCCCCAAGAAGATAGCTGTAGTATTACAGTACCAAGCATAGAAGCATCTTCCAATACTCCTAAAGTATTAGGTTTTTCAACAGAAAAAGATTTGCATGAAGATGATACAGAGTATCTAATTCCAGCAGAAAAAATATCATTAAAAGGAAATGTTTCTTATCATGCCCAAACAACAAATGATGCGGATATTGCTTATACGGCAACTTATCAAAAAGGAAGTCATGTAGTGAGTATTGAAAAAGAGACGGATGCTTGTACGATACCTCCAAGTTATAATGGAAGAAAAAGAGAAAAAAGTTGTACCGTAGAGGTACCAGATTATACTGTAGAAGAAGGATATAAAAAGGTAGGATATAGTGAAAGTAAGGATGCTACTACTGGAGTAACAAAGATAACTTTAAAACAAGATATGACTTATTATGCAATTGCCACTAAAGTTTCTAAAACAGTTGAATACTATAGCGAGGGAGAACTGGCTGGAACTAGTATAGTAGGCCCAACCGAAAATATTACGTTAAGAGATTTTGAAGATTTAACTATTAACAAAACGGGCTATCATTTTAAGGGATGGGATACCAAAGAAACTGCTTCAGATATTGTTTATAATAATGGAGAAAGAATAGATGATTTAACGGAAGGAGAAACAAGAAAACTATACGCAGTATGGATAGATGATATCGCACCAGTTTGTACATTTAGTGAATTTCAAGATAGTTATTCAGTACGTGATACTTTCCAGATGACAGTAACTTGTACCGATGAAGGAAGTGGTTTTGTGGGTAATCCAGGGGATATGATTATGCCCGAAACCAATTCAAGTCATTTCGAAAATTTTATGGGTAATGGGAGTGATTTAGATGTCATAAACTTTGCATTCAATCCTAAAAGCACTCCTACGGGTGTGTGCACCTACTCAGAAAATAAAGATACTATGATTTGTAATTTTGATGTTAATACAATAAGTGCTACTAATAACGGTATTATTAAAGTAAAAGAAGGAGCGGTTTCCGATAAAGTGGGTAACAAAAGTAAAGAATTAACATCAGGTGTACTTGATGTTAAAGGAAAGACTTTCTCGGCAACATTCACGACAGTAGATATTGAAGGAGTTACGAATGGTACTTCGACCAAAAAATCTTGTACTACAGAAGGACCTTCCAATTTTTGTAAAATAAATCTTGACGATGCGAATTTAAAAGATGGTTATAGGTGGTCTGGATGGGGTACCGAAAAAGATGAAAAAACAGGAAATATAAATAGTATTTCTTTATATGCAAATAGCACTTTTTATCCACTAGTAGGACCAATCTTTGAAGAAGCGTATACTTATAATCAAACAGCAGGAGCAGAAAATTATTGTGTAACAGGAGAAGAAGCAACGTGTCAAGCTACGACCTGTTATCAAGATGATGGAACATGTCCTAATGGAACAATATTTAAATATGCCGTTAAAAGTGATGATCAAGAAAAAAATTACGTTAACTCATTAGATGATTATATATATTATTTCTATGTTTTACATGATGATGGGGATAAACTAACTTTACAGACTCGTGAGAATGCAAAAAGAGAGGATGGAAGTTTCTATGGTACAAATTGGAATGCTTCAGAGGAAACGGTAGCTGACGGACCAACCTATGTAATTCGGGCAGTGGAAGAAGCAACAGATAGTTGGGATTATGTTAATACAATAAATTATACGATGGGAACGACTGAATTTTTAGGTAATGCGAATACAGATTGTTGGGTGGATTCGTCTCATGCTGTTCATTGTAATAAGATTTCTTATAGTTGGGAACCCAAAACAGCAAAGGCTAGAGTCATTACGGCACAAGAGGCTTCCAATGTAGGATGTCTAGAGGAACAACAATCCTGTCCAATTTGGATGTATAATTATTCTAATAGATGTCATTCAAAAGGATGTCCCAACGAAGAATCAGCTACTCAGGAAAATTATGCAACCATGAGTTCAGCAGCTGTTACAGATTGGGCTTGGTTAATATATTCAGAAGGAAGACTGGCTAGAAATAACATTCATAATTTATTAAGAGGTGTTCGACCTGTTATTGAACTTGATAAATCAAAACTTGTAAGATAGATAGAAAGAAAATAGTTAATGTTTTATCATTAACTATTTTTTTACCAAACATTTGCAAGTTTTTGCTATAATATAATGGGAGAGTGGTAAAATGGATTTTAATCTTATCTATGAATCGCTAAAGACTATTTTTGATTATATGAGTCTAAACCAAGAAATTAAAAAATGTGATGTGTTAATCGGTTGTGGATGTAGTAGTCTAGATATTCCTATTGTCTGTAGTGATTTGTATAGAAAAGGTCTTTCTAAAAAAATAATTTTTTCTGGTGGATATGGGAAGGTAACGAAAGATAAATTTCAAAAACAAGAAGCTGTTATTTATAAAGAAATTGCGATGAAAGAAGGGATAAGAGAGGAAGATATTTATCTAGAAAAAGAAAGTAGCAATACTTTTGAAAATTTTCTGTTTTCTAAAAGAATCATGGATGATAATCATTGGCATGTGGATTCTATTTTAATTGTTCATAATAAAGCTTATGAGAGAAGAATTTTAAATACAGCAAAGAAAATCTTTCCTGAAAAAGAGATTAGAATTACTTCAAAAAACATTTCATTTGAGGAATACTTTGAAAAGCTGAAAAGTAAAAGTTCATCAGAAAGAGAAATCATAATTTCTGTCTTAGTTGGAAATATTCAAAGAATGATTCTCTATCCTCAACTAGGAATACAAGTAGAAGAAGATGTTCCAGATAAAGTGATGAAGAGCTATTACCATTTAAAATCATTGGGATTTGATAAGGATATTTTATCCAAAAAGACTTTCTTTTCGATAGCAAATCAATATGGGATAAAAAGAGAGGAGATTTCTTATTTTGAATAACCCTATACTCTATCTGCAAAAAATGTTAAAAAGGAAAGTTTTACAAAGTAAAGTCGGTATGATATGATTGAGTTGGCTGTTGAAATAGGATAACAAGAACTAGGTAGTTAGAGTAGAAAATGATTCACTACCTTTTAGAATGTGAGGAAGTAATATGAAAGTAGGAATATTAACTTTAGGATGCAAAGTGAATGCCTATGAAAGTGATTTTGTGATGACGAAATTAAAAGAAGCAGGTTTTACGATAAGTGATTTTAATGATGTTTGTGATGTTTATATCATTAATACTTGTACAGTGACCAATACATCCGATGTCAAAAGTCGTAAGATGATTCGTAGTGCGATCCGAAAAAATCCAGAAGCATGTGTTGTCGCAATGGGATGCTTTATGGAGGCAAATAAGAGTTTTGATATAGAAGGATTGGATATTGTCATCGGTAATAAAGATAAATCAAAAGTGGTAGAATTAATTCAGGAATTTATGGAGAACAAGAAAAAAATTAGAAATTTATATAATTTTTCTTATACCGATTTTGAAGATATGCAAATTAAAGACTTTATAGGAAGAACAAGAGCTTTTGTCAAGATTCAAGATGGGTGTGAAAATTTTTGTAGTTACTGTATTATTCCTTATGTACGAGGAAAATGTAGAAGTAAGGACATGGATAAGGTAATAGAAGAGGTCCATGATTTAGTAGAAAATGGTTATCAAGAAGTGGTTCTAACTGGCATTCATACAGGAAATTATGGAAGAGATAAATCTTATTGTTTTTCTGATTTATTAAAAGAACTAGTAAAGATAGATGGTTTAAAAAGATTACGTATCTCTTCTATTGAAATAACAGAATTAACGGATGAAGTGTTATCTGTTTTGGAAGAAAGTTCTATTATTGTAGATCATTTACATATCCCGCTTCAATCTGGTTCGGATGCCGTATTAGAAAAAATGAATCGTAAATATGATATGGCCTATTTTTTAGAAAAGATAGAAAAAATAAGAAGTATTCGAAAAGATATTTCAATTACTACCGATATTATCGTTGGGTTTCCAACCGAAGAAAGAAGTCATTTTGAAGAGACTCTTGAAAATGCCAAAAAAATAGGATTTTCCAAAATTCATGTTTTTCCTTTTTCTTTAAGAAATGGTACCAAAGCAGAAGAATTTGAAAATATTGTTTCCGATTCAGAAAAGAAAAAAAGATCACAAGAGTTATTAGCTCTTTCTAAAGAATTAGAAAGGAAGTATATGAGCCAGTTTTTAAATAAGATGGTAGAAGTTTTAATCGAAAATAGTGGGGATAGCTATAGTTCTGGTCATACTTCTAATTATTTGCATGTAAAAGTAGAGAAAAAACTAAAACAGAATACCTTTTATAAAGTGAGATTAACCAAAATAGTGTATCCTTATCTGATAGGAGAAGTAGAATGAGTGAAATCTATATCAAAGGACAGTACCAAAAAAACATCTTTCAAAGTGATACTGGCTATATCATAGGCTTATTTAAAGTAGTAGAAACCAACTCCGATTCTTTAGAACTTTATTTGAATCATGATATTCCTTTTACTGGTTATTTCCATGAATTAAATGAAGTTGATCAGTATATGTTTTATGGAAAATTAGTAAATCATGCGAAATATGGAGAACAATTTCAAGTAGAACGATATGAAAGATTACTTCCAGAAGAAAAAAATAGTATTGTTTCTTTTTTATCTTCCGGTATCTTTAAAGGAATTGGAGAAAAAAAAGCCGAGAAAATAGAAAGTGTTTTAGGAAAAGATACTTTCAAAGTAATTTTAGAAAATCCCTCGAACTTAATGTTAATTCCTACGATTACTTCCAAAAATGTAGAGGAACTTCATCAGAAACTAGTCGAATACGAAGCTAGTTATGAAACGATTATCTATCTAAATAAACTTGGTCTTAACACCAAAGATAGTATGAAAATATACAATAAGTATAGAGAAAAAACAATAGAAGTAATTGATCATAATATTTATCAGTTAATTACAGATATTTCTGATATGTATTTTAAAAAAATCGATATCATTGCCTTAAAACAAGGAATAAAAAAAGACGAAGTCATTCGAATGGATGCCGTAATCTTATATGTATTAGAAGAATTATCCAATAATTTTGGACATACTTATTTTTATAAAGAAGAATTATATCCTTATGTAGTAAAAGTATTAAAGGTAGTAATCAAAGAAGAGTTGTTCATAGAAAGACTAGATATGTTAGAAAAAGATTTAAAAATAAAGAGAGTGGAGAATCGTTATTACTTAATGGAATTATATCAATCGGAAGTATTTATTGCCAAAAGACTTACTTTATTAAGTCATGAGAAAGATAGGAGTAGTAAAAATGTAGATACGATGGTAGAAAGTTTAGAGAAATTTTTTGAAATTACTTACAATGAGGAGCAGAAAAAAGCCATTATCGATGCCTATTTAAAGAAGCTATTAATTATCACTGGAGGTCCTGGTACTGGAAAAACCACGATTATAAAAGCGATACTGGAACTTTATAAACAAATGAATCAACTTGACCATAAAAAAATGGAAGAAGAAGTGGCTCTTTTAGCACCAACGGGGAGAGCAGCCAAAAGAATGAGTGAAGCAACGTATCATACGGCATCTACGATTCATAGGTTTTTAAAATGGAATAAAGATAATAATACGTTTCAAGTAAATGAGTATAATAAAAGTAATGTAAAATTTGTTTTAATTGATGAAGCTAGTATGATTGATACCGTTTTATTTAGTAATTTATTAAAGGGATTACATGCTACTACTAAAATTGTTATCGTAGGCGATTATGATCAATTGCCGAGTGTAGGTCCAGGACAAATCTTACATGATATGATTAGTAGTCATCAATTAAATGTTGTTTCTCTAAAAGAATTATATCGCCAAGGTCATGACTCTAATATTATTACATTAGCTTATGATATTAAAAATAATAGTCTTAATCAAGATTTATTTAATGTAAGCAATGATTTAACTTTTATTGAATGTAATAGTAATGATGTGGTAAAAGAAATTGCCTTACTTTCGGATACTTATAAGGATATCAGTTATAAAGATATTCAAATTTTAGCTCCTATTTATAAAACTTATAATGGAATTGACCGAATTAATCAAGAACTAAAAAATATTTTTAATGAAAAAGATAGAAACAAAAAAGAAATAGAAATAGGGGAAGTTACTTTTCGAGAGCAGGATAAAGTGATTCAACTTTCCAATATGCCAGATGATAATGTTTATAATGGAGATATTGGTATTATTTCTGAAATTCATACCAAACCCAATAAAGAAGTTTATATTGATTTTGACGGGAATATCGTAAAATATACACCATCTTCTTTTCATAAATTTAAACTTGCTTATTCGATTAGCATTCATAAATCACAAGGTTCTGAATTTGATATTGTCATTATTCCACTTGTATTAGAATACCGAAAAATGCTTTATAAAAAATTAATTTATACTGCCATTACTAGAAGTAAAAGAAAATTATACTTAGTAGGAGAATATCAAGCATTAGTAAATGCAGTTGGAAATACAAGTTCGGATATTCGAAGAACTTCTTTAAAAGAATTTTTAATAAATGGTATAAATTAAAATATTTTAGAAAATAATAGTAATGGTACTTTAAAGTACTACATGTTTTCTAAAATGAGGTGATTGGATGAAAAAGAATACAAAAAAGATGTTGACAATGGCTACCATAATGGGAGTAGGAGCAATTTCCTATATGATGTATAAAAAGAATAATCCCGAAGCAATAGAAGATATGAAAATGATGGCAAAAGAAAAAGCAAGTAAAATGTTAACAAAGTTAGAAAATATGGACTAAATAAAACAGGCATGTTTTAGCTACTAATAGATATTAGTAGTTTTTTCTTGTTCATAAGGCGTAGTAGTGATATCATATACAATGGAATTTGGAGGAAAATATGTTAGATTTCACAAATAGTAAAAAGGTAAAAGTAAATAACAGTCTTTATGATGGGTATTATTATGAATACCAAGGAAAAATTTATTATCTTCGGTATTCCCCTAATTTTTATGAATTACTGATTAGTAAAATCGCAGAGTATTTAGAAATTGAGAGTGTTTCCTATCAACTTGCTACTAAGAATCAGAAAAAATATATTATTAGTGAAAACTTTATTTTGGATGGAATGAACTTTAAGGATGGCTATGATATCATTTCAGAATATCAGAAAAAAAACATATCAATACTAACATCAAAAATAGAAAATTATTGTTATATGAATGAGGAACGTTTTAATAATCTAGAAGATCTTTCGATTATTTTAAAGGAAACATTTCAAGAAGATTCTTCTAGGATGATGAAAAGCTTAAATAATATTTTTTCATTTGATATGATAGTAGGATATATTGATAGACAAAGTCCTAATTGGGGAGTCCTATCTTCTTCCTTAGGTGCCAAATTAGCTCCTATGTACGATGGAAAGTGGAGTTTCAATTTGGCGAATCCAGCCCTTTTAGTAAGTCATGATGATAGAAAAAAAACGCTAGAAGATATACTTTATCATTTTCTTAATACTGCTGATTCTTCTTGTCTTGATAACTTTATAAAATACTATGAAATGTTAGATAGTAATCAATTAAAAGAACTCGTTTTCTCTACAGAGAAGGAAAATGGTATTCGTTATGATGTTTCTCAAATTTGTAGAAATTTTGAAAATCGTAGAGATGTTATTACAAAAGTTTTAAAAAGTTAGAGAAGAAAATACTTTAGTGAACTTACTTTTAAAATTGACATACCAGTGATATTTTTTATATAATGGGATAGTTAGAAAGAAGGAATCCTATGAGAAAAGAAATAAAAGATTTTAAGAGAAAGGATTTGTTTGAACATTATCATTCTAGAACCAATCCATTTTCTTTTGTCACTACGAAGATTGAAATTACTAATCTATACCATTTTTGTAAAAAACATAAAAACTTTTATGCGACGTTTGGTTATTATGTAATGTTAGCGATGAACCAAGTAGAAGCTTTTAAATATCGATATGAAGATGGTAAATTTTATTATTATGATAACCTTTATCCAAGTTATACTCAAATGTTTCATGATGGAAATATTGGGTTCTTTGTTTGTGATATGAAAGATAGTTATCAAAAGTTTATAAAAGAATATAACGCCGTTCAAGAAAAGTTTCTAAAAACTAATCAGTCAATAGAACCAGACGTTCAAGACGTTGTTTGGCTTTCTTGTGAACCATGGTTTCAATTTACTGGTTGTGTAACACCATTTGATAAAGATATTACAATACCACAAGTGATTTGGGATCAATTTACGATGGAAGGAGATAAGTGTTATATCGATATCATGATTATGGCTCATCATGGGTTTGTAGATGGTTCTCATATTGGAGCTTTTATCAATGGTTTAAAAGAATTAATAGAAAATATAAAAATATAGGGTCTTATTTTATCATAATGAGTTGCTAGTCAAAAATAACTTGAAAAAGGCTTCCCTTTGTGGTATAATCTACAACATTAAGGTGGAGTTAGCAGTGGATGTACTAGCGAAGTTAGATGAAGAATTAAGACTAAGAAAAGACTATACTTTAGAACAAAAAAAGAGATACCTTTATCTAAGAACTTGCCAAATGTTTTCCTATGATAGTAGATATCATTATTGCACGTATCCTTTCCTTGGAAAAAAAGCGGAAAAAATAAAAAAGGAGATTTTAGAAAATAGAATTAATTTAAAAGAGGTATCTAATTTTAACGTAGTCTGTAAGAATTACTCGGAAGATGTCTATTCTGTTCTTTTAAAAGAATTATTAGACACTGACTCTGAAATAGCAAGGGGGGGGGTCATTCTTACATAGAGTTTCAAGAGGGAAATCAAACGATAAAAGCAGATGCTACCTTGGGAGACCTTACGAGAGCAAAAATGAAACTCCAAACACATGGGTATAAACCAGTATCTAGAGATAGAGAATATGCCATAAAACTAAAGAATGTAGACAAGATGATTCACTATATTGAAAAAGATTATGACGACTTATTTTGGATAGGACTAATGGGAATGGGCTATTATCAATCTTTACTAGAAACAGGTCTTTATGATTTTTGTTCTTGGTCAGAAGAAGAACTTGCTTTGCTAATGAATGATACTCTACTACAAGAAGTAGAAATGAACAGAAAAAGTCGACAATTTTTATTATCTAAGGATATCACAATGGAACTTTCTGATGAAATCGTTATTACAAAGTTGGAAAAGATAAAGCGAGCTCTTGAGAATTATAAAGCAAAAGCTAACGAAAATAGATATCATTTAGAAAAGTTTGAAGATGCGAATATCTTAGTTATGGACTTCATGCAAAAATTGTCCTTATACGAGATTTCACAAGTTTCTCTATTTCAAGATCAGGATGATAAGGATTGGGAATTTATCAACATTTATCCAGTTCATTTGAAAAATGGAGATACTATATATTATGCTTTAGAAAAAGAGGAAAAAGAATATGGTCTTCATCCAATATCAGAACCTGAGGCTATTTCTTATACGAAGGAATTAAAAGGAATGAATAAAGAGTATATTTATCGTAGGTAAGGAATTCCCTTTTTAACCGAAAATAGTGTTTTGAAATCTTAAAAAAAATAGGCTTGCTAAAAGTCTTTTTATGTGATAGTATAAAGACCAAAATTTTAGAAAGTGGGAGATACCCTATGAATAAATTTAATATTAGAAAGATGTTTATCACCTTGGGACTATCTGGTACCATGGTACTAGCATCAGGATGTTCTACGGAAAAAGAGGAGGTATTACCTAGTAAAACAATAGAAACAGAAATAGATGCTACTTCAGAAAAAGAAATCGATTTTTTGGAACCTACCATGAAACCAGTGGATACTAATAATAGGAAGGAAACAGAAGGAGATATTCGCGTTTCCCCTTCGAAAGAAAAAAAGAAAAAAGAAACCAAAGAAGAACAAAGAAAAAGATTATTTAGAGAAATTAAAAAGTCAAAGTTTGATTCTTTAACAAAAGATATTTTAAAAAATATTGCAAATGGTTGTAAAGAAGAAAGGACAAAACAGCAACTTTCTATTGCTTGTCGAGAGTCCAATAAAAAACTACGTACTATGTGGTTATATGATACGATTCTAGAAGCAACAAGAGAACAAGAGAAAATAGAAGAAGACTATTATGCTTACTATCCATTAAAAAAGATGAAAATACTTAATAATTTAGATGGGAGAAAAAAAGAATTACCAAAAGATATCGGAATTATGGTAAATTTATCTACTTTTGGAAATTATAAATTTTATGAAAAGGTAGCAGGCAATGAGTTCTGTTTCTTAGTAGCGGATAAAGAAGATAGAGTGGTGTTAGCAGCAAGTGATGATAAGGTGATAAAAACCGAAAATTATCTATTACAAAACTTGGAAAATGTACTAGAAAAATATGGAATAGCAACCGAAAAAATATATAAAAGTGAAAACTTTGTAGATGATATACTTGTTTCTTTAAGCATTAAAATGAACGAGAGTACAATAGGAAATTTACAAACCATAAAAACAAATGATATAGTAGTATTAGACTCTTCTAACTTAATGGATTCAGAAAATTATCATAATAGATATTACTTCTTAAAGTATCGCTGTCCTTATTTATTTGATTCTAAAATGCCAAAAATATATACTGACATTTTTAATCTAGAGGCAGATGCTGTTGTTGCAGATGATTCTGTTTTGTTTTATAAAAATCATCAAAAAGAACATTGCATGTATGATACGCTTACTCCATTTGGAAACGAAGATTCTAATTTGATTCATTTGAAAGACTTCTTATTAAAACAGGGTATTTCAGGAAAAGAACAAATCTCTTATAAAGAATTAAAAAGAATCCATAAAAAAGTGAATCAAAAGGAAAGAAAAGTATTAAAAAAGACAAAGTAATGGATATCAAAATCAAAAACTCGGTAAAAATAATTAAAAATAGAATTGTATTTTCTTATCATTTGTGATACGATGAATAAGTAAAAACAAGGAGTAAGGACTCGATTAGTTTCTAAATTATTAAAGAGAGCTTATGGTTGGTGGAAATAAGTATAATATTAACTAGTTACTACCTTATTAGTTGAATTATGAAAAGTAATTCCGGAGAAATCCGTTATCAAAATCAAGTGAAATACTGGATGGTACCGTGTTTTATTGCACTCCAATAATTGATTATTGGAGTTTTTATTTGGAGGGAGATATTATGATAAATATTAAAGAAGACGAAAAATTAAGTGTAATGAATCATTCTTGTGCTCATTTACTGGCACAAGCAGTAAAGCATTTGTATAAGGATGCTAAATTTTGGGTTGGACCTGTAATAGAAGAAGGATTTTACTATGATATTGACTTAGGAAGTCAAGTAATTAGTGAAAGTGATCTCGAAAAAATTGAAAAAGAAATGAAAAAAATTGCAAAAGATGGAAAAAGAATTATTAGAGAAGAATTAACGAAAGAAGAAGCTTTAGAGAAATTCAAGAACGATCCTTATAAAATTGATTTAATTTCTCGTATGAAGGAAGAAGAGGAAGTCATCAGTTGTTATACCCAAGGAGACTTTACGGATTTATGTCGTGGACCTCATGTAGAAAGTGTCAAGGAATTAAAATATTTTAAATTATTAAAAGTAAGTGGAGCATATTTTAAAGGGGATTCTAAAAATAAAATGTTACAAAGAATCTATGGTATCTGTTTTGAGAAAGAAGAAGATTTAGAAAAACATTTAGAATTTTTAGAAGAATGTAAACAAAGAGATCACAGAAAGTTAGGAAAAGAATTAGGAATCTTTATGTTTTCTGATCTTGTTGGGAGAGGACTTCCTATGTGGCTACCGAATGGATTTACCCTAAGGCATGATTTAGTAGAATATATTACAAACAAAGAGATTTCTTTAGGCTATCAACATGTTATGACACCATCTCTTGGTAATGTTGAGCTTTATAAAACATCAGGTCATTGGGATCATTATAAAGAAGATATGTTCCCAGAGATGGTTTTAGATGAGGAGGCTTATGTCCTAAGACCAATGAATTGTCCCCATCATATGATGATGTTTAAAAATAGCTTACATTCTTATCGAGACCTACCACTACGTATCGCAGAAGTTGCCAACGATTTTCGTTATGAAGCAAGTGGAGCACTATGTGGAATGGAAAGAACAAGAGCATTTACCCAAAATGATTCTCATATTTTCTGCATGCCTAGTCAAATTAAGGAAGAGTTTAAAGGCGTTATTAACTTAATCCTTGATGTCTATCATGACTTTGGCTTCCAGGATTATAGTTTTCGTTTGTCTTTAAGAGATAAAGAAGACAAAGAAAAGTATTTTGGTAATGATGAATTATGGGAAAAATCAGAAAAAGACCTTAGAGAAGTTTTAGAAGAATTAGGCGTTTCTTATTACGAAGCAGAGGGAGAGGCAGCCTTTTATGGACCAAAGCTAGATGTGCAGGTAAAAAGTGCGATTGGGCACGATGTTACGTTATCTACGGTTCAACTAGATTATCAGCTTCCCGAACGATTTGAATTAGAATATGTCGATCAGGAAGGAAAAAAAGTAAGACCTGTTGTTATTCATCGTGCGATATTAGGTTCTCTTGACCGTTTCATTGCCTTCTTACTAGAAGAGACAAAGGGAATTCTTCCACTTTGGTTAGCTCCAGTAGGCGTGAAAGTAATTCCAGTATCTTCAGAGCACCAAAAAGATTATGCAGAAGAAATCACGAAAGTATTAAAAGAAAATGGTATTCGTGCAGAATTAGATGATCGTAATGAAAAATTAGGTTATCGTCTAAGAGAAGCACAACAACAAAAGATAAAGTATACCGTGATTCTTGGCGAAAAGGAAAAAGAACAAAAAGAAGTTAGTTACCGCATTCATGGTACGAAAGAAACAACTACCATGAAAATAGAAGATTTTATTAAACTGCTAAAAGAAGAAATAGAGAAAAAGGGATAATATATATAACAGGAGGGAATAGAAATGAAAGAATATATACCAAATATTGATGTCAAAAAGATTCAAAATATTTATCAATTACTAAATGATGGAAAATATCGTATTGCTCTTCGTGAGATAAAATGCTATATGGAAAAATTTCCCACAGATGATTTAGGGCTACTAACATATGCAGATTGTTTATTTGGAATGACGATTCATAAAATGGGGGCTACTAGTAATTATCAAGAAATAGAAGACATATGTTTACAACTGATTGATAAGGAATCGAAATTTAAAGGGAGTGCCTATGAGATGTTGGGAAATCTTAAGGTAGTTCAGAAAGAGATGACTGAGGCAGAAATTTATTATAAAAAAGCAATGGAGTTAGGAAATGATCGAGTAATAAATTCGCTTATTTCTATTTTGCTTACCAATCAAAGAAACCAAGAAGCTTTGGAGATAATCAATCGTGTAGAGCCTTCTAGTGATGATGTAGAATTACTTTTGCATAAGAGTGCCCTACTTTATCATTTAGAACAATATAAAGAGGGATTAGAAGTTGTCACTCAAATAGATACTTCTTTACTTACCAAACCACTTCTCATTTATTACTATACTAAAACAAAAGCAAGACTTTATATGGCTCTTGATAAGGATAAGGAAGCAGAACAAATATTAGAAGATTACAGAAAACAAAGTTCAATCTATAATAAGAATTATTGTTTATTAGTAGACTGTTATTTAAGAAGAAAAAAAATTAAAGAAGCATACTTCTTATGTCAAGATATCATGGAGAATGCAAACAATAAGGTGAAACTATATACTAGACTTTCGTTAGGAAATATTTATAGAGAACTGGGGAATTTTGATAAGGCAAAAGAGGAGTATTTAAAAGCAACGAATCCAAATAATAACCAAGGTAAAATTTTTAATTCCTATATTGCACTAGGAGAACTTGCTTTAATCGAAAAAGATTATCAGCAGGCAAGAAATTATTTTCAGAAATTAGATGGTAGTAATTCGAAAGTAAAAGTAAGAAAAGCAGTTTTTTTAGCTATCACAGAATTAAAAACTCAGAATGTGAGCAAGGCTTACCAAAGGTTAAGTAAAATAGATGTTCGTAAGGTACCAGTTGATTTAAGCAGTCTTTATCAACATACAAAAGCTTTTGTGATGCAAGAGATGGGAAAAGAGGTAGAAGGAGAAGACTATTTCACTCGTCAATTAACACAATATAGTAAACGAGAGGCTATGAGACATATTCAAAAAAACCATATAAAGGGTGAAAACTTATCTTTCTTAGATAAGAATATTCCAGTTTATTCTTTTCTTAAGAAAGTACCAGACTTATTAGAAAATGGAAGGATGATAGAAAATAGAATAGTAGAAAAGTATCTTACTCCCTATCAAAATGCAGGATATAGTAATGGAAAATTAGTGCATTACATCGAAGTAGTGATGTTAGCAGGTACGAACCGTGTACTTACTATGTATCCAGTAGAACATATTTCAGAAGAAGAATTAAAAAAAGAAGAGAAGATAGGTTTCCAAAAGAAGAAATTACCATCACAAATTGAGAAGTTTAATGCTCGATATCGTCAAAAGAAATAGTAAAAGGGATATTTTTTTGTAAATAAAGTGTAAAATGTGAAAAAAAGTTATTTTTTTAGGGATAACTTTTTTTTATTTTTGTTTACAAATATCTTTAAATATAGTAGTATATATTTGAATAGTGGTAACAAGTGGTAGAAAGTGGGGGATTTTATGTTCATGGGTGAATATCATCATAATATGGATGATAAAAACAGATTGATTGTCCCTTCTAAATTCCGTGAGAAATTAGGGGAGACCTTTATCGTTACTCGTGGACTAGAAAATTGTCTATTTATCTATGCGTTAGAAGATTGGGAAAGAATTGTAAAGAAACTAGAGTCACTACCATTTACGAAGAAAGATGCTAGAAAATTTATGAGATTTTTCTTATCCGGTGCCACTAATTTAGAATTTGATAAGCAAGGAAGAATTACCATTCCTTCTCCATTACTTTCCCATGCCAATATTAAAAAAGAATGTGTGATTATTGGAGTAGGAGAGCGAGCAGAAATCTGGGGAGTGGAAGAATGGGAGAAATTCTTTGATGATTCCAAAGAAGATATTTCCGATATCGCTGAGAACTTATTTGATGAAAGCGTTGTGATGTAGATGCACACTAGTGTTTTGTTAGAAGAAGCCATCCTGTACTTAAATTTAAAAGAGGATAGCATAGTAGTGGATGCAACACTTGGTTATGGTGGACATAGTAGTGAAATACTAAAAAGAATAAAAAGGGGTCGACTATTTTGCTTTGATCAAGATAAGGATGCCATTTCCTATAGTGAGAAAAGGCTAAGTGGTATCGGAAAGAATTATCAAATTATAAAGTCGAATTTTGTTCATCTAAAAGAGAAATTAGAAGAATTAGGTATTTCGAAAGTAGATGGTGTTTTATTTGACCTTGGCGTATCTTCTCCACAACTAGATCAAAAAGAGCGAGGCTTTAGTTATCATCAAGATGCGATGTTAGATATGAGAATGGATCAAGAAGGAAAGTTATCTGCTTATGATGTCGTAAATACCTATTCGAAAAAAGAATTAGAAAGAATTTTTAAAGAATATGGAGAAAGCAAGTTTGCTAGTAATATTGCGAAAAAAATAGTAGAGTACCGAGAAAGAAATCCAATCGAATCCACCTTAGAATTAGTAGAGATTATTAAAACTGCAGTACCTATCAAGTTCCGACTTCAAAAACATCCAGCAAAGCAGATCTTTCAGGCGATAAGAATCGAAGTCAATCATGAACTAGATGTCATAGAACCAGCGATACTTTCTTCTTTAGAAATGTTAAATGTTGGTGGAAGAGTAGTGGTAATTACGTTTCACTCACTAGAAGATAAACTAGTGAAAAAGATATTCAAAAAAATGACAGAAATAGATCCAAAATTAAAAGGAATGCCTAATATTCCTAAGGAGTTATTACCAGATTACCAACTAGTAGTGAATAAAATACTTCCCACGAAGGAAGAGATGGAGAAAAATAAAAGAGCAAGAAGTGCTACACTTCGGGTGATAGAAAGAATAAAATAAAGGAGGAAAATATGAAGAAAAAAAAGGTAAAAAAACAATTGAAGATGACCAAATTCGAACGATTCTTATATACTTTAGCCGTGTTTTTATTACTGGTTTCTCCCATATCCATTGTGTTTTCAAAAGCAACACTGGCAAAAGTAAACTTTGAAGTAGAACAACAAAAAAGGCAAATTGAAAAGCAAAAAAAGACAAATGAAGGTCTTTCTATGACGATTGATGAATTGGCATCACTTACCAAAATACAAGAGGTTGCGAAACAACAAGGATTGAGTTATAATAATAATAATATTAAAACCATAACAGAAGATAAATAATAGGACGTGATAGAGGATGAAAAAGAGAAAAAAGAAGACTCGTAATGATGTAAAATACAGTAAATTCGTAATTCTTGCTTCTCTTTTTTTATTTGGTGCGATGATTGTTCGTGTTTTGCAACTTTCAACTTCCAAAGAAATTGATGGCGTGAATTTACAAAAATTGGCGTCGCAAAGAACTTCGAAAACAGATACGTTAGAGGCAAAAAGAGGAACCATTTATTCGAGTGATAAGGAAGCGTTAGCTTTAAATGTGGCTTCTTATAAATTAATTGCCTATCTAGATCCAAAAAGAACCGAAAAAAAAGAAAATCCTCAACATGTAGTAGATAAAGAAAAAACAGCAACTGAGCTAGCGAATATTTTAAAAACGACAAAAGAAGAATTATTACCATATTTAAATAAAGAAGGGGTTTATCAAACAGAATTTGGCAAATTTGGAAAAGGAATTTCTGAATTAGAGAAAAAGCAAATAGAAGATTTAAATCTTCCAGGAATTGATTTTATCGAAAATTATAAAAGGTATTATCCAAAAGGAGAGTTTCTCTCTTATACTTTAGGGTATGCAAAAAGTAGTGATGATTCTTCTAATACCATTGCAGGAGAGATGGGAATCGAACAGTATTATGACAAAATATTAAGAGGTAAGAATGGATATATTACTTATCAAAAAGATTTACATGGTTATAAAATAGCCAATACCAAAGAAGTAAGAGAAGAGGCCATCGAAGGAAAAGATATCTATTTAACTATTGATAGTAATATTCAATTCTTTATTGAACAAGCACTTAATAAAGCCAAGGAAGAATTTGGGTATGAATGGTTTACCATGGTAATAGCGGATGCAAAAACAGGAGCTATTTTAGGAATGAGTACGTATCCAAGTTTTGACCCTAATTTACGTAATATGACCAATTATCTTGATCTTACCGTAGCCTCTGCTTATGAACCTGGTTCTACAATGAAAACGTTTACTTATATGGCAGCAATGGAAAATGGAGTCTATAATGGGGCAGAATCTTATCCATCGGGAACTTTTGAAACGAGTGATAAGACGGTGATTGGTGATTGGAATCGTAATGGTTGGGGAGTAATTTCTTATGATAAAGGGTATGCCTTATCTAGTAACGTAGGCGTCATTCATTTAATTAATCGTCATATGAATTCGGCGATGTTAAGACAATACTTTCGAAAACTAGGTTTTGGAATGAAAACAGGTATTTCTCTTCCAAATGAAGTATCTGGTACTATCAACTTTAAATATGAAACCGAAATCTATAATGCTGGATTTGGACAAGGAATTACGACGACTCCTATGCAAAATATTCAGGCACTAACACCTCTTACGAATGATGGTATGTTGATATCTCCATACTTAGTAGAAAAAATTGTCAATCCTACCACGGATGAAGTGGTTTTTCAAGGAAAAAGGGATGAGATTGAAAGGGTGGCTTCCACTACTACGGTTCAAAAGATGATTGCTTTAATGGATGATACGGTAAACGGAATAGGAAACACTGGTAGTGGCTACCGAATGGATAGTGGCGAATTAATTGGAAAAACAGGTACTGCTCAAATAGCGGACGAAAAAGGAGGAGGTTATTTATCAGGAAAAGAAGATATTATTTCCTCGTTTTCTGGAATTTATCCAAAATCAAATCCTTCTATTATTATTTATGCTTCGGTAAAACGCCCTGCTTTAGGTAGTCAAAAACCAATATCGAATGCGGTAAAAGAAGTGGTAACGAATATTGGAAAATACTTAGGAACAGAGAAAGATTCTTCCTCTAATCAACAAGTGATGCGATATAAGGTTCCCTCTTTTATAAATAAAGAGGTGAATCAAATAAAAGGAGAGTTGGAACAAAATCAAATTCCTTATCAAATTCTTGGTAGTGGAACAAAAATCATCAAGCAATATCCAAAAAAAGATAGTCATATTACAAGCAAAGATAAAGTGTATTTGGTAACAGAAGATATTTTATATAAAGTTCCTAATGTCATAGGACTATCAAGTAAAGAAGCGAAAAATATGTTAGAACTATTAGGCTTATCTGTGAAATTAGAAGGTAGTGGATATGTCGTTTCTCAAAGTGTATCCGAAAATACAGATATTACGGATCACATGGAAATTACGCTTACTCTTGATAAAAAATTTGAAAGTTAGGTGATGCAAATGGAGAAAAAGAAAATAGCAATCCTTAGTGGTTTACTTCTTAGTGTTGTTTTGTTATTTTTCGTAGTAGGTAGTATTATGAATGCTAGTAAAAGTATCGATATCAAGTTAGAAAAAGAGTATGAAGATATTATTTATGTATCTGATAAAGCACAATTCTTACTTGTTTTGAAAGACGAAAAAGTTACCAATATTCTTTTTTTAAACGAAGAAGCAAAAGATTCTTTATCGGATAAAAAAATAGAAAAGAAAAAGATAGAAGAAGCGGTAGAATTAATCATTGATCACTTAAAAAATGATAATTTATTAAATGATACGAAAGATATCGAAGTAAAAAGTCTAAAACAAAGTAGTAGCTACCAAAAAGTAATTTCTTTTTTTAATAAAAATCTGGTAATTTATGGTATTAATAAGGAGATAGTAAATGGTAGTTTTACCTTAGAGACAGTACTTGATAAATATCACTTAGAAGATAAAAATGACGAGAAAGAAAACCTCGAAACGTTATATCAGTATTCAAGGAGAAAATAATCTCCTTTTCTTTTTGATAGTATAATAAAGAAAAGATAAGAGTATGAAAACTTCTCTTTATTGGTATTTTTCTCTTTTTGTGATAAGATGTTGATAGGTGATTTGGATGATGGAAAAAATTCAAAAAAAGATACTAGTAGGGATATTGATGTTATCTTTCCTCTCTTTTTTCTTTGGACTATATCAAATAGGAAAATGGTATATTAGTGGGAGAAAAGTAAAAAAGATAGAAAAAGAAATAAAAGATGTTGTAAAAGAGGAAGAAAAAAAAGAAAAAGAGGAATCTTCTTTGGTAAACCCACCAAGTGATAAAGATAGTGATTATTATTACTATATTACGTTTCCTTTTTTAAATGTTAATTTTGATGAATTAAAGAAAAAAAATGAAGATACGGTTGGATTTATAAAAGTAAATAATACCAATATTAATTATCCTATTGTTTCTAGTGGGGATAATAGTTATTATTTAAACCATGCTTATGATAAAAGTGAAAACCAAGCGGGTTGGGTTTTTCTCGACTACCGAAATCATCTAGAACAGTTATCTAAAAATAATATTATCTATGGCCACGGTAGACTAGATAATACCGTTTTTGGTACTTTAAAAAATGCGTTAAATAAAAAGTGGCAACAGAACAAAGAAAACCATGTGATTCGCCTCTCAACACCGTCTTACAATTATTTGTTCCAAATCTTTTCTATTTATTCTATCAAAGCAGAATCTTACTATATTACAACAGATTTTTCGAGTGATCAATCCTTTCAAGAATTTATTAATACATTGCAAGCAAGAAATGAATCTATTATTCATACCGATGTTTCAGTAAATGATAAAATTATTACGCTTTCAACTTGTAAAAATAATAACGACATTCGAATTGTTGTTCATGCGAAATTAATTGCGATGGAAAATAGATAAAAGATTGACTTTTACATAACTATTTTATAATATAAATGCAGAAAGGAATGATTTTGATGTTAGTAGATAGTAAGGAACTTTATCAAAAATTAGATCAATATCAAAGTGTATTAAATGAAAGTACATTAAATTATTTATGTGAACTAATTTCTCTTCAACGTTCTGTTCTAGAAGAAAAAGAGATTTTAGAAGAGAGAGGAAATATTTTAGGACAATTGGACTTCTATCAGGAAATTTTGGCTTATAATATTTACCATCGAGCTATAGGTATCATAGACTCCTTTGAAAGAGGAGAACAACTCCAGATAGAGAAAACAGTGGAGCAACAAGAATTCAACGTAAAGGGAACAATCGAAGCAGGAAAAGAGTTTCCTATGTTCTCCTACGATAGTAAAAAAGAAATAGAAGGAAAGCCTATTCATTCGATTACTTTATATGAATCCGTAAGAGATTTCGAACAAAGAGAATTACAAAAAAATTATGTTTTACAACGATTACAGGGATTATATCATAGAAAAGCACTAACAGAATATAATGATGGAGAAAATTACCAATTATGTATGAAAATGGAACAGCAAATTGCATACTATGAGAACGAAAAAAAAGAATTAAAAGAACACGAAAATTTGACGGATACAGATAGGCAAATGATTCAAATGCAGGAAGCTTTCTGTAATGAATTTTTAAAAGATTATCAAATAAAAAAAGAAGACTTTGAAGAGATGACAAACTTTCCCAAAAGAGTATGCATTAAAACTAAGAGGAAAGCATATCCATCCATTGCTGTGATAAGAAAGATAAGATGTATCTAATAGAAATAAAAAATTTATCAATTATTAAAAGGTAAATTTTTTTTGTTTTGAAAATACTGCTAGGAAATTATCTTGTTTTTTACTATAATATTATGATACAATCAGTATATAGTAGAGTAGGAGTGAGATAGATGAAGATAGTTCTTATTGTAGTGGGTTTTCTTTTTATATTAGTGGATTTATTATTTTTATTTTGTGCTCTTACACTTTCTAAAAAGTGTGAAGAAGTAACACTTGATAAATCTTCTTTGTAGAAAAGTAAATCATATTTCTATTGCATTTTTTTCATGATATGGTAAAATAGCTGATAAGTAATGAAGGGATGAGATTTATGTTAAAAATATCAATAGATCAATATGTGAATTTAGATGAAAGATTTGCTTCTTATGATAATGATGGGTATTATATCGATTCCATTTTGATTCCTATTATGGTAGCAGATAATTTACGTTATGATTTATCTTTTAATGAATTAAAAGAGTTCGTAAAGCAAGTAGAGGTAAATATTCATCAAGAAGAATTAAATAATTTCTTAGAACAAAAAAAGAAGGATGCTTTTTCTCTACTTACAGAAAAATTAGAGAGTAAAGAAAAAAGAAAGGATATGGCGTCATTACTATTAGAACTTAGATATTCAAAAGATTCTTTTACCTTAGAGTATTTTAAAAATTATCTAGAGGAAAGAAAGAAAAAATGTGTTACTTTATTTTCTATTTATGAAGATATAGAAGCAGTGAAAATGGAAAAAGAATTAACAAAAGAATCGGTAGATAGACTTCAAAAGTTAGATATTCATTCTAATGAATGTGGTTATGTTTATTATGAAGATGCTTTAAGATTAACAAAAACAATTATTTTCAATGTAAAAGATTTATTTGAGATTGGTGATTTCGCAAATCGCTTAGAAAATTATCTAGATTTTAGAGTAACAAGAGAATCCTTAGAGGAAGCTAGGAAAAGAAATTTAGAGATTTATCCTAAAGAAGAAGTTCAATTGCTTGATTCTAAATATATTGGAAATGAGGAATTTCTTCCTCTTTCCAAAAAGCAAGCAGTAGCGTGGAGAAAAAAAGACGCTAAACAAAAAATAAAAGGTGTACTATAGGAATGAAAAATAAGAAGAAAGTAAGTTTTATTATCGTTGGCATCTGTATTTTTATCGCTATCATTTGTAGTGTTATTACTTTTATCTTAAATAAAGATACGGAAAGATTAGAACAAGAAAGTAAAAAGTTAGATACTTTAGTGGTTAAAACAAAAAGTGGTACCCAAATAGAAACAGAATACACTCATGTAGAAGAGAATAAATTTTATGTAAAAGTTCCGAAAGAATTTAGGCAGTTGAGTTATGAAGAGATTATAAAAAAATATAATGGGGAAGTACCTAAGATTGTATTTTCCAATGAAGATATGACCATTAATTTGGCTATTAGTGTGACAGATAATGAGATGAAAGATAATGCTATTGATAAATATCGCGAATATGAAAACACTATTAGAAAAAAATAGCGATATAGTAGAATCAAAAAGTTACAAAGTAGATGGACATACGATTGGAGAAATGAAGTTAGTTACCAAGGCAGTAGATACTAATATTTATAACCATATGCTTTTCTTTTCCTATCATGATAAACTAGTTATTATCACTTTTAATTGTACCGAAGAGCTAAGAAATGATTGGGAACAAGTTGGTGACTTTATGATAGAATCTTTATTTTTTAAAGAGTAGCGAGATGCATCATAAAAAGTTACAATTTTAGTTACTTTTTGTAGGAGTTGTGCTACAATATATTTTACAATTTCAGTTAGAAATTGTGGAAGGTTTAAGTTCTAATAATGGATGAGAACTGTGATTTGTTGAGGAGGTAGTATGAAAAAGAAAAACGTTGAAACAATTCATGAGAGAGAGCAATTAAAAAATACTTTAATTAGAAGCATAGTATCTTATGATAAATATTTAAGTGCTTTAAAAGGCATGGAATATGAAAGAGTGTCTTATAATGAGTTAGAAGTAGATGAGTTAATTGACATATATGAAAAAAAGCAAAAACGATTATTTAAAACTCTACAAGAAAAAGGTTTTTTGCCTGATATAAAGGAAAAGAAAAATTCTTGCAAAAAAGATTATGACCATATATGGAAACGTATTTCAGATTGGGATAATGGTTGTGTTGTTGTTGGTCAGCGCACCGAAAATGATTTCGGTTGGCCATTGTATTATCAAGAAGCTTTACATGAATGTAAAAAGTGCAAAAGAAAAGTAATGATAAGAAGATAGAATTAGATGATAATTATATAACAGATGGAAATGTCTATATCTTAGTGAGCTGGACCAAAAAAAGGATGGTAGCCTGTACTTTACAGGAGACAGTCCTTTTATTTTTTTGAATTCTATCTAAATTATAATAACTAATAAGGGAAATTGCTGAATAAGTTTTAACCATCTTATTATCTTTTTTTTTATCTATATTACAAAATATTGTGCTTCTTATTTATTAAATTTTTCTGTCAATAATTTTTGAAAATGTCCTGAAATTTCCAAAACATCAACGGGAAAATA